>CAIKJM010000464.1 GCA_903827735.1 uncultured Rhodanobacter sp.
AAGAGTGATGCTCTGCTTCGGCCGGCAAAACTACCGACCGGGCGCCCTGTCGCGCTGCCCCTTTAGCAATGGAGTCATCTCATGTCACCAGCACCAATCAAATGTCGCCGATCCACTCGTTTTCTGCTGCTTGCGTCGTGGGGCGTCGTCTTAGCCGCGCCGGCCTTGGCTGCCACGGACACACTGGTCGAGCCGGAGACGGTGGTAGTCGATAGGAGTCTGCCGAAAGATCGGCTCGACTCCCAGCTATTGGCCGCGCGTCGTTACGACACGTTCTGGACCAGCGGTGACGAAGCGCTGGCGCGCGCCGCGCTGGCTCCCGGTTTCATCGACCGCACCCTGCCGCCGGGACGTCCGCAGGGCGTTGCTGGTCCACTCGCCGCGTCAAAGGCGTTCCACGCGGCCGTTCCCGACTTGCACTGCACGGTCGAGCAGATGATCGTCGCGGGTGACCGCGTCGTTGCGCACCTGCATTTCACGGGTCACTTCACCGGCCAGTTCAAGGGCATGCACGGCAAAGGTCAGGCAATCGACTTTATCGCTACCGACATATACCGGATCGCCGAAGGCCGCATCGCTGAGAACTGGCATCTGGAAGACAACCTGACCTTCCTGCAGCAGATCGGCGCCGTCGCCAAATAAGAGGCCAGTCGGAGATACCGAATCCGAGTCTTCCGATGCGCTGGCGAACCAGCACGCCGGCCCTCGACGTTTTCTCGCCCAGGCGGGCACCACCGCTAGCGCTGGCGACGTACACCGTGCCAAAGACGGCTTCGGCGCGGGCCACGTGGAGCTATTGAACCGGCTCTAACGTCTTGCCGCGTTACTCCAAGCAAGGCGTCTATTTTCAAACGCCGCGAACGCGCAAGGTCAGTCCCTTCAGAAAATTCCGCAGCAGCTGGTCGCCGCACAGGCGGAAATTTTTATGATCGGGCTGGCGAAACAGCGCGCTGAGTTCGGGCTTGGAAATCGGGAAGCCGGCGTCGGCCAGGATCTGGTGCATGTCGACGTCCTTGAGCTCGAACGCAACCCGCAGCTTTTTCAACACCACGTTATTGGTGACGCGCTTTTCGATCGGCCGCGGCGGCTGGCTCTCGTCGCGGCCGCGGCGCTGCACCACCAGGCCGTCGAGAAAATGTGCCAGGACGGTATTGCTGCACTCGACGTAACCCTCCTCGCCGTCCTTTTTCAGAAAGGCCTGCACATTCTCTTTCTCGATCGGAAAATTGGCGTCGGCCAGTTTGGTGATCTCCACCACTCTGCCGTCGCTAAGGTCGAGCATGTAGCGGATGCTGCGCAGTACATCGTTGTTGATCATTGCGGGTCCGGCAAAGCCATTGGAAAGACCGCCATGCTACCGCGACGGTCAAGCGGCCGCGGCATGGGCCGTGGCGGCGTTCGTCCGGCGTGCGAAACTTGACTCACCATGAGCGAGCTGTCGCATACGTTGGCCGGCCCATGCCGGCATCAGGAAGAGATCAAGAAGAGCCGCTTCCTCGCGCTGGCCGCGCCAGTGGAAACGTCGGCCCTCGCGCTGGCGTTTGTGCAGGAGCTGGCTGATCCTGCGGCAACCCACAACTGCTGGGCCTATCGCATCGGCCAGGACTACCGCTTCAACGACGACGGCGAACCCGCTGGCACCGCCGGGAGAACGATCCTGCAGGCGATCGAAGGTCAGGGTATGGACCGCGTTGTGGTGGTGGTCACGCGCTGGTACGGCGGGATCAAGCTCGGCGCGGGTGGCTTGGTGCGCGCGTATGGCGGCACCGCGGCGGAATGCCTGCGGCGCGCAGAGCGGCTGCCGATCGTATCGATGGTGCGCCTCGGCCTGCACTGCGACTTCGCCGAGCTGAGCTTGCTGAAAGCGCGTTTAAAGGATTGGCAGGCCGATATTCGCAGCGAGACCTTCGACGCCGATGGCGTGCAGCTGCAGTTGCAGCTGCCGGAAAATCGCGTCGCCGAAGCGCAGGCGCGCATCGTCGACATCAGCCGCGGACGCAGCGTTGCCGTGCGGCTGGATTGAATCGGCGCTCATGCGCCCCACTTCAGTGGCAGCGTCTGCGTTCGACAGCGGGCGCTGAATTGTTGAAAGTTCCGGCCCGCGGCCCCTCGACTTCGTGTTGGCGCGTGGACGGTGACGGTGGCTGGCTGACCCGATCTGCGCACTTCGCACAGCCAAATTTTATCGATCCATCTTGCGAGAAATCATGAGCGACTCCTCGACTGACAAACCCCGCTCTGTCCGCCGCGTAGGCGCATTGCGCCAGCTCTGGCCTTTCATCAAACCGCATCGCGCGCTGGCCATTGGGTGGCTGTTCTTTCTGGCGCTTTCATCGGGCGCGTCGCTGGTGCTGCCGATGGCTTTTCGGCACATCATCGACCAGGGTTATGGTCACTCCAGTCTGGGCGTTATCAACGCCACCTTTATCGCGCTATTCGGCGTGGCGCTGGTGCTGGCCTTTGCCACTGCCGCACGCTACTTCTGCATCACCCTGCTGAGCGAGCGGGCGCTGGCGTCGCTGCGCGACAAGCTCTATTCGCATCTGATTCGCCTCGACGTCGGCTTTTTCGAAAAGAGTCGCGTCGGTGAATTGACCTCGCGCCTGAGCGCCGATACCGAAGTGGTGCAGGCCCTGATCGGATCGGGTGTGTCGATTGCGCTGCGCAGTGCGGTGATGCTGCTGGGCGCGGCCGTGGCGATGGTCTGGACGGCGCCCTCGCTGGCTGGCCTCACCGCGCTGGTGATTCCCGGCGTCATGCTGCCGATCCTGGTCTTTGGCCGGCGCGTGCAGAAGCTGTCGCGTGCCAGCCAGGACCGGCTGGCGGATGCCGCGGCCATCGCCAACGAAACCTTGAACGCCTCCACGGCGGTCAAGGCCTATGCCCGCGAGGACATCGAAAGCGGCCGCTACGGTTCGGCCATCTACCGCGCGCTGGCTACCGCCCGTCGCCGCATCGGCATGCGCTCGCTGCTGACCATGGCCGTCATCGTGCTGGTCTTCGGGGCCATCACGCTGGTGCTGTGGGTGGGTGCACGCCACGTGCTGCTTGGGACGATGGACGCTGGCGTGCTGGGCCAGTTCGTGCTGTACGCGATCTTCGCTGCCGGTTCGGTTGCCGGGCTGTCCGAAGTCTGGGGCGACGTGCTGCGTGCGGCCGGCGCGATGGAGCGCATCGGCGAACTGCTGGCCGAACGCGCCAGCATCACCGCACCGGCCAACCCGACACGGCTGGCCCGGCCCCTGCGCGGCGAAATTCGTTTCGAGGGCGTCACGTTCAACTATCCCACCCGCCCGGACGCTGCGGCACTGCATGACTTCACCCTCGTCATCAAGCCGGGCGAGACGGTCGCGCTGGTCGGCCCATCCGGTGCCGGCAAGAGCACGGTGCTGTCGATGCTGCTGCGTTTCTACGACCCGCAGGCCGGACGCATCTGCATCGACGGCGTCGACCTGCGCGCGCTGGCGCTGGATGATCTGCGCAAAACCATTGCCCTGGTGCCGCAGGAAACCATCATCTTCAGCGGCAGCGCAGCGGACAATATCCGCTTCGGTCGACAGGAGGCCAGCGACGAGGAAGTACGCGAGGCTGCGCGCTCCGCGGAAGCAGATGGTTTCATCAGCGCACTTAACGACGGTTACGCGGCCGAAATGGGCGAACGTGGCGTGCGCCTGTCCGGCGGCCAGCGGCAGCGCATCGCGATTGCCCGCGCGATCCTGCGCGACGCGCCGCTGCTGCTGCTCGACGAAGCCACCTCCGCGCTGGATGCCCAGTCCGAAGCGGCCATCCAGCAGGCGCTGGAGCGGCTGGAAAAAGGCCGCACGACCCTGGTCATCGCCCATCGCCTGGCCACCGTCAAACGCGCCGACCGCATCGTCGTGATGGACGGCGGCCGCATCGTGGCGCAAGGCACGCACGACGACCTGCTGGCCGAGGGTGGCCTGTACTCGGAACTCGCGAAGCTGCAGTTCGTCGCCTGAGGCCGCTAGCGCCGCAGGCATGACTTTCGGCAGTGTCAGCCGGAGCGCATCCCCTCCAGCATCAACGGTTTTGGGGAGAGCAGATCGTCATGCGGAGACTCTATATGCGCCGGTTGCTGGTATCGGGTATTGCCCTGGCCCTGAGCGGCGCCAGCCTTGCTGGCATCGCAGCGCCGACCAACGCACCTGCCGACGCATCGGCGCTGGCGCCGACCCAATTGCCGCGCGGCGTGGTGCCGAGCCATTACGACGTCTCCATCGTGCCGCACGCGGCGGCGATGAACTTCGATGGTCAGGTCACCATCACCATCGACGTGCAGCAGCCGACCGCCAGCATCACGCTCAATGCCGAGGACATGGCGTTCTCGAAAGTCACCCTGACTTCGGTCGACGGCAAGCCGGTGGCGACGCCGAAGGTGAGCATCGATGCCGACGCACAGACGGCGACGTTCACCTTCGCCAAGCCGCTGGCCACCGGCAGCTACAAGCTGGCGATGACCTACACCGGCAAGATCGGCACCCAGGCCAACGGCCTCTTTGCGCTGGACTACGACACCAAGGCCGGCAAGCAGCGTGCGCTCTACACGCAGTTCGAGAACTCCGACGCGCGTCGCTTCATTCCGTCGTGGGATGAGCCCGCCTACAAGGCCACCTTCAACCTTGATGTGACCGTGCCGTCGGACCAGATGGCAGTAAGCAACATGCCGGCGGCCTCCACCACCAAGCTGGCCAACGGCCTGAGCCGCGTGACGTTCCAGCCGTCGCCGAAGATGTCCACCTATCTGCTGTTTTTCGGCACTGGCCAGTTCGATCGTGCCACCACCACGTCCGATGGCACCGAGATCGGCGTGATCGCGCAGAAAGGCTCGGTCGGTCAGGCCGATTTCGCCTTGAAGTCCGCCAAGGACGTGCTGCACGAATACAACCAGTATTTCGGCGTGCCGTACCCGCTGCCCAAGCTGGACAATATCGCCGCGCCGGGCCAGAGCCAGTTCTTCAGCGCGATGGAAAACTGGGGCGCGATCTTTACCTTCGAATACAGCCTGCTGCTGAATCCAGCCATCGCCACGCAAACCGACAAGCAGGAAGTGTTCAATACCGCCGCTCACGAAATGGCGCATCAGTGGTTTGGCGATCTGGTGACCATGCGCTGGTGGGACAACCTGTGGCTCAACGAAGGCTTTGCCTCGTGGATGGCCAGCCGCACCACCGAGAAACTGCATCCGGAGTGGCATACCCACCTCTACGCCGTGGGCGTGCGCGAAGG
>CAIKJM010000465.1 GCA_903827735.1 uncultured Rhodanobacter sp.
AACCGGCAAAGCCCCCAGCGCCTCAGGGTAGTTTGTCCAACCGGAATCGAAGACGTTGAATGCTTTTGGTGTTAGGGCTGCGAACTGGTCTAACTGTGACAACGTTGCTAGAAACGCTGAATTAACATTAGAAGATGGTGCAAAAATCTGTCGAAAATGTGGGGTAGTAGGTTATGTCTAATGCACTTGGGCGCCTGACACGCGTGGAACTCCGCGAAATCTGGACCGGCGAAGCTACAGATTTTACGCCATGGCTTGCGCATGAAGAAAATTTGACGGTTCTCGGCGAGGCGCTGGGACTGGAGCTTGAGCTTGAAGCGCAGGAAAAAGCTGTTGGTCCGTTTAGTGCCGATATCCTATGCAAGGACATTGCGTCAGGCACATGGGTGCTGGTAGAAAATCAGCTTGAACGAACAGATCATAAGCACCTCGGGCAATTACTTACCTACGCGTCCGGGCTTGAGGCTGCGACGATCGTCTGGATCGCAAAGCGATTTGCCGATGAGCACCGTGCCACGCTCGACTGGCTGAATAGGATTACCGATGAGACATTTCGGTTCTTCGGCTTGGAGGTGGAGCTCTGGCGAATCGGCGAATCCCCTGCTGCGCCGAAGTTCAATATAATTTCCAAGCCCAACGATTGGTCCCGGTCAATGGCAACGGCGTCGCGCGTGATCGAAGAATCTGGAATGTCTGGAATCAGGTTACTTCAGCGAGATTTCTGGGCGTCATTAAATGACGAGCTCAACCGTCAAAAAGGGCCTGTTGCGGGCAATCGAAAGCCACAACCTCAACCATTTATGTCATATGCAATCGGTCGAAGTTCATTCAGTATTGGCGCAACGATGATGCGGCCTAGCCGCCAGATTCGCGCAAACTTGTGGATTGGCGGGGACCATCGGAATGCGTTCTTTGGTCTTCTCCAAGAGCAGCAAGAGGCTATCAATGGCGAATTGGGTTACCGCCTTATCTGGGAGCCGTTGCCTGAGTTGAGGGATAGCCGCATCAGTGTCTTCCTGAATGATGTCGATCCAGAGGACAGGCAAGATTGGTCGCGGCAGCATGCGTGGCTGGCTAAGCATGTTAATGACATTTACCGGGCTTTCTTTCAGCGCGTGAGGCTGCTCGATGCTGGCGCATGGGGCGGGGCGGATGGTGAGGAAAACTGAAGTAAGCGAAAGATGATCAGGTCCGGCGCCATGCGCATGCATCCCGATATTGTTAACTCCAGTTTTCATGGCGGGTGACCGAGCGGTGGCTGCTTGGACGGCTGGTTAAAAATGGCGTGAGAATTGGTTAGAGACCAAAGCGTGGGTCACAGCGGGGTATCAGAGGCAGGCAATTGCTTGCCACGGAATGGAAAGGTATGAAACGGTGTAATCCAATAGAGAGCGCAGAAATTCTTGATCTAAGATACGAAATGAAGTAATATGCAGCGATCTGCAAAGAAGTAATGGTCAGCTTTTAATCAGTAGGTCGCTGGTTCGAATCCAGCTGGGCTCACCATACTTTCAATAATTTATCCAGCGAGTGTTGACGCCGCCTCATGGCGGGGTCCCAGCGGGGCATCAGGTGATCAAAGCAAACGGCTTGATCGACAGCAGCTTTCCGTCGATTTCGAGCCCGAAGCTCTTTGGCATTCTCTCGATGCGAACATCTCCATGGTGCATTTGCCTGTGGCGGTTGGCGCAAAGTATGTTGATATTGCTCGCGCCAAGCGAGCCAATTCCCTGTTCTGAATCAGGTATTACGTGGTGGGCTTCAGCGTAGCGCTCGCCGTTGGGCTTGATAAAGCTTCCATGTCCAGTTCCAAGCGCATCGCAAATTTGGCAGGCGAACCCGTTCGGGCACCCGCTCGTGGTTGAACTGCGCGAGTTTTCGACGAGATACACGTCGTGCTAGACAATCGGCCCGTCTGCTTCGACGGATCTGGAGTACGCATCCGAGGCGACCGGT
>CAIKJM010000466.1 GCA_903827735.1 uncultured Rhodanobacter sp.
GTCCTTGGTTGCAAACTCAAGAATTGAGGACGACCACTGCGCTTTTAAAAACGTACTCGTTGGTGCGTGATTTGGTATTTGTGGCTTGATTTATGCTTGACTTGCGCTACGAGTTCTGTCAGTTTTTGAGTAAATGCACCGCATAGCATTGAAGATGCGCTAGGCGTCCGTGCTTTGAAATGGCTTTTGTGTCAATTTGTCGTGACTGAGCGCTCGCAGGCTGGCAGGTGATGGAGGCTGTGCATTGTTTCAGGGAGCACGACGCAAGATTCAAGACGATTGTTAAGATTGCTGGAGAACAAACTAACGCTACGGACAGCGATATCTCATCAGCTGAGGGTAATAAAAAATGGCAAATACACCGATTGCAGATGTCCTGATTACCGTCGGCGGTCACACGATCGATATCTCCACCCAGTTGACTCCGGGCGGCCAGATCGAAGTCGTTGAAACTGTCGATGGTGTGCAAACACTTGATCTGATTCTGTGCTTCCTCGAAGGCACCTCAATCGCTACGGCTGCAGGTAGCGTCAAAGTTGAATCGCTGAACCGTGGCGATATGGTAATGACGGCCGATGGTGTCGAGGCCCCTGTCCGCTGGGTCGGTCGCCGTCAGGTTTCGAAGACCTTTGCAGATCCGATGCAGGCTGCGCCGATTCGCGTTTCGGCTGGTGCACTCGGCGAGAATTTGCCGGCTCGCGACCTGTTCGTGTCCCCTGGGCATGCGCTGTTCATCGACGGCGTTCTGGTTCAGGCAAGTGCGCTCGTCAATGGAACCTCCATTGTCCGCGAGACCGAAATGCCGGAAAGCTACACGTACTACCACGTCGAACTCGCCAACCATGCGCTGGTGCTGGCCGAAGGCGTCGCCGCCGAAACCTTTATCGACAATGCATCTCGGATGAATTTCGACAATTGGGCCGAGCATGAAGCCCTGGTCGACGTTGCTCCGATTGCCGAAATGGCTTACCCGCGCGCTCAGTCGGCGCGTCAGGTGCCAGTCGCGATTCTGCAAAAGATTGCTTCGCGTTCGGTCCGGCAGTTTGGTAAGGAAGCCGTCGCGGCTTAAGCAACAGAAATTAATTGTGTTTTAACTTATCGGCGGGCGGCCATTGGCTGTCCCGCCGATTGCTTTTAAGATGGCCTGGCGCACATTAAATGGCCGTTCAATCGCTTCATAGCGGAATGTCGGCCGCCGCGATGCTGGAAGCCGCACTCGCTGCTAGGCAGCGTGGCGATCTGAACTCGGCACTTTCCCTGTTGCAGAATCTGCTTGAGCTAGAGCCGGGTAATTGGCCTGCTCGCCTGAGGTGTGCGGACGTCCTCCGCGACACCGGGCAGCTGGACGCCGCCCGTCATTCATACACACAAATGTTGCTTGAGCCGGCCCCGGCGCGTCGGGCAGATGCCCGCATCGGTTTAGGCCTCTGTGCTCGTAAGATTGCTGATCATCAACTTGCGCTACAACATTTCGAGCAGGCCTGTTCGGAAAACCCAAGTAGCCTACATGCTGCCCTTCGATATGCCGAGTCCCTGCGAGATCTCGGTCGTATCAGTGATGCTGAGCACGCGTATCTATCGATTCCTAGTTCTGCGCAAACAGTTGCGTACGAAGTGGCAATAGGTCTCGGGTATTGCGCCCGTAGGCGGTCGGATTTTTTCGCTGCGTTAGGTCACTTCAGAAAAGCACTGGAGTTGGCCCCCTCCGATAGAAATGCACGTCTACGTATCGCCGAGACGATGTTGGGGGCAGGTCTTCTCGACGAATCTCAGGCGCAATATCTCGATTTACTTGCCCTGAAATCGGGGGGCGATGCAGCCGCACAAATCGGTCTCGGCGATATCGCACGTCGGAGATCAAATAATCGCGAGGCGCTTGTCCATTACCGTGCGGCGATTGCGGCCGCGCCACTAAATCGCAACGCATATTTAAAAACGGCGCAGACACTGCGCGATCTTGCAGAATTTGAACAGGCGGAGCAGTGCTATCGCGATTTGCTGGCTGTCGATTCAGCAGCAGAACTCGATGTCAGCCTGGGCTTAGGCTACTGCGCGCTAGGTCGGTCTGATTTTCGCGCTGCACTAGAACACTTCAAGCGAACCCTCGAAATTGAACCCAATCAAAGTCAGGTGCGTCAACGTGTCGCCGATTGCCTGCGGCAATTGGGTCAGAACGAAGCAGCAGAACGGATTTATTTTGAGCTGCTTGCTACAGAGCCCGAAGCCGCATTCTCAGCGAGGTTGGGACTGGGACATCTGGCACTCAGCA
>CAIKJM010000467.1 GCA_903827735.1 uncultured Rhodanobacter sp.
ATGCCGGAGTCGGTGACCGCCTGAACGACCTCGGGACCGCTCATGCCGAGCGCATTTTCCAGGCCGCGATAGCCGCCGTGCGCGCGGTAGTCGTCGAGGCTGCGCGGATCGACGATGCCGACGCGGGCAAAGGTCAGGCGCTGCTGGCTTTTCAGATAGCCGATCTCTTCGGTCAACCCCAGGCTCATGGCATGATGGCCGCCATGCAGAAAATCTGCATCGAACAATCCGGCGACGTCGTCCGCCTGCACCGGGCCAAAGGCGACGCGGCCCTCAGGCGTTGCGACTTCGACCATCGGTTCCAGCCAGTACAGGCCGCGCGATCCGTTGCGGACGATCTGGATATCGAGGTCGCGCCGCTTGGCTTCTGCTGCGAGAGCGCTGGCCACGGCTTCCGCGCCTAGCGATAGCGAGCCGGCATCCCTCGGCACGTAAACCGTGATGCTCATGTTGCCTCCGCGGCGAGCCACGCGTCGAACTGTTTCGGCGTCACTCGGCCTTTGAGTTCATCATCCACCATGATCGCCGGCGAGCAGGCGCAGTTGCCGAGGCAATAAACCGGCTCCAGCGTGTACGCACCATTGGCGGTGGTTTCATGGAAGTCTACGCCGAGGCGCTGTTTGATGTGTTGTTCTAGCGCCACCGCCCCCATGGCCTGGCAGGATTCCGCCCGGCAAACGTAGATCACGCGCTTGCCGGACGGCTTGCTGCGAAAGAAGTGATAAAACGTGATGACGCCATGTACGTCGGCGCGCGAGAGGTTGAGTTCCCGCGCGATCAACGGCACCGACGCCTCCGGCACATAACCCAGCGCCTGCTGCACGCCGTGCAGTACCGGCAGCAGGGCGCCCGGAACATCCTTCAGCCGGGTCGTCACCTCAAGCACCGCAGTGCGAATATCGTCGGGGATATTCGCTAGACCGCTGCGATCGGGTCCGTTGGGGTTGGCTGTACGTTTCATCACATCACCTTTCAGGAGCTTCTCAGAACAGTGCGACGGCCTTGGCCAGCGCAATGTACAAACCGATCAGAAACGGCACGCCGACCGCGAGCCACGCCAGCACGCCAACCGCACCGAAGCCGCCGCGCGCCGAGGTCTCAGCGGTGGATGTGACGCGATCTTCGTGCTGCAGCGCGCGCTCACGCGCCAATTCCGCATCGGTCATGAACACCGAGGCCTTCACCGGGCGCACCAGCGCGTTGCAGATCAAACCGAGCAGCAGCAGGCCCGCCATGATGTACAGCGTGTTGTCGTAGACGAGGTTCTTCGCCACCCCAGCGTCGAGCTGGGTCTGGCGTATCGCGGCGATGAGGAACGGACCGATGACACCGGCCGCCGACCACGCGGTGAGCAGTCGGCCGTGAATGGCGCCGACCATCTGCGTGCCGAACAGATCGGCCAGATACGCCGGGATCGTGGCAAAGCCACCGCCGTACATGCTGAGAATCACGCAGACGGTAGCCACAAACAGACCGGCCAGGCCGAGATGACCCCAGGTCGGCAGCAGGCAGTACAGAATGATGCCGAGTACGAAGAACGCGAAATACGTGTTCTTGCGGCCGATCTTGTCCGACAGCGATGCCCAGAACAGGCGACCGAGGCTATTGAACAGGCTGATCAGTCCGACCAGTCCTGCCGCGGCGGCCACGACGGCGGCCTTCTGCGCAGCGCTGAGTGTGGCTGCTGCATCGGCAAGACCGGCGAGCTTGCCGCCGAACACGTCTTGCAGCATCGGGCTGGCCACCGCGATGACCGAAATGCCGGCGGTCACGTTGAGAAACAGCACGGCCCACAGCAGCCAGAATTGCGGTGTCTTCCACGCGCGGCTGAGGTGGACATGGTTATGAGTGACCATGGTCTTGCCGGCATCCTTGGCGGCCGGCGTCCAGCCGCGCGGATACCAGCCGTTGGGTGCCACGCGAAAGCCGAGTGCGCCGGCTGCCATCACGATGAAATAGATCGCGCCCATCACGATAAGCGTGGTGGCGACGCCTTGCGCGCTGGTATCGGAGAAGTGCTTCATCAGCGCAGCGGCCAGCGGCGCACCGATCATCGCGCCACCGCCGAAACCCATGATGGCAAAACCGGTCGCCATGCCGCGACGATCGGGAAACCACTTGATCAGCGACGACACTGGCGTGATGTAACCGAGGCCAAGACCAATGCCGCCGAGCACGCCGCAGCCAAGAAAGACCAGCCACAGCTGATGGCTCGACACACCGAGGCCGCCGATGATCAGGCCGCCACCCCAGCACAGCGCCGCGACGAAACCGGCTTTGCGCGGGCCGGCGTGCTCCAGCCAGCCGCCCCAAAGCGCTGCCGAAATGCCGAGCACGGCAATAAAAGTTTCGAAGATGTGCGTGACCTGAGCCACCGTCCAGTTGCAGTTGGTGCTGGTCAATGCGGCGAAGAAGCCGAGGTTGGCGCAGGTAGCGGCGTCAGTTGTCGCCAACAGCTTGGACATGGGCAGCCAGAACACCGAGAAGCCGTACGCCATGCCGATGCAAAGATGAATCGCCAACGCGGCCGGCGGTACCAGCCAGCGGTTGAATCTGGGTCCAGCGATGGTGCGTTCCCGTGCGAAAAATCCCGGCGAGGTTCCTGTCCCCGCGGATGAAACAACTGCTTCTGGTACCCCTGCCATGAGCGTTCTCTCATTGAAGTGTCAAATATCCGGCGATGGTGCCGGTCGTTACAGCCGTACTGGTGAGCGTGTCTTTCGATCCATTCTTCTTACAATCTCAGTTGCGCCCAATCCAAGCTTGCACGCAGAACGTTTCAATGTCTGACTTTCGATGTGTCACTCGGTGACGCAGCGCGTCGGACAACGTTGCCTGTGGATGCCGCCGTGATCAGCCGCCATCATAAAACAACGGTCGCACGCTTTCGCGTTGCCGCAATGATATTCGTACCATGCATGGTTGCGGTACCAACGATCACGCTGCAACGCAGTAAAACGAACCCCGTGCGGCATAAAGTCGCTGACATCGTTTCTGCCGATTGCTACAAATGCATGACTTCATCGAGTCGCGCCTAGAAAAATTGCGCGGCTCAAATGCCAATGCAACCGTCGTTAGTTATCGATGTCGTGCGGGGAGCGCCGCTGTACGTGAGAAACTCATGCTTCCATTGACGAGCAGATGTGTTCCGGCATCCGATGATCGACTACACCCAAGCACTCGAACGTCTTCTAGCGCAGATCGACAAACTGCCGACGGAAGCTTGTGCGCTCGGCGATGCCGCGGGTCGTGTGCTGGCCGAAGCCATCGGCAGTCCCCTCGCGCTGCCGTCGTTCGATCATGCCGCGATGGATGGTTATGCGTTGAGTGCATCGACGCCTCTGGTGGCTGGATCGGAACACCTCGTCCATGGCTCACAGGCCGCGGGCGATGTCGCTCGCCATGCAGAGGCAGGAAAAGGTGAATCCGGCGCCTGCGAGATCATGACGGGTGCGGCGCTGCCCGAGGGGCTCGACGCCGTCGTGGCCGTGGAGCGCACCGAATGCCTGGCGACGCGCGCCGACGGCACGCCTGCGCGGATTCGTCTACGCGATGCGCTGCATGCCGGCGACAATGTCCGCTACGCCGGCTCCGATGTGGCGCAAGGCGCTCAGGCGCTGTCGGCGGGTGGGCGGATCGAGTCCGCCCAGATCATGCTGCTCGCCGCCATAGGCGTCGCGTCAGTGCCGGTCGTGGCGCGACCGCGAGTCGCGATTATCTGCACCGGTAAGGAACTGCAGGCCGATCTAGCGAGGCCGCTGAGTGCCGAGCGTATTCACAACTCCAACGGGCCCTATCTGGTCGCAGCACTGAGCGCTGCCGGAGCACGCGTGCTCTCGTGCGAGACGGTAGACGATACGGCGGTGACGTATGCCGAAGCCCTTCAGCGCGCCATCAGTGCTGGCGTCGATCTGGTCATCAGTACTGGCGCCGTCTCGATGGGCCGCTACGATTTTGTACCGGACACATTGCGCCGTTTCGATGCGCAGATACTGTTCCATAAAGTGGCTATTCGCCCCGGCAAACCGCTGCTGGCTGCCCGGCTCGCCAACGGCCCACTGGTGATTGCGCTGCCGGGTACGCCGATGGCGGTCGCTGCCGGTTTGCGTTTTATGGTGGTGCCGGTTTTGCGCGAGATGACCGGGCAGGGCGGCGAACCCGCGATGCAAGCGTTGCTCGACACGCCGCAGCAGCCCAAAGCCGGTCTGCGGCATTTTTTGCGAGCAAACCTGCAGCAGCATATGGATGGCCAAATGCATGTCACCGTTCCAGAGCAGCAGCAGCCTTTTCGCATTCGTCCCTTTGCCGATGCCGATGTCTGGGTCGTGCTGCCGGAAAATGCCGGCGATTGTCCTGCCGGAACCCACGTGCAGGTGGTTGGCGTGGAGCCCGGCGGATATCTGCGTTTCAATGGCCCGCACTGATGGGCCCGTTTATCGAGTGCTCTTATGAAATTGCAGATTGAAGGCCAGCACCTGCGCGTGCGGATCGACGAAGACGAACTTGCGCGGCTGCTTGCCGGTAACGCCGTCCATGCTCATACGCGATTCGCCGAGGCTTTCGCCATGGTTATCGAGCTGAAGCTGCAGGCCGACGCCGCAACTGCAAAGCTGACCGGTCAGGCCGACGCCTGGCGCATCGCATTGCCCGAAGCCGCCGTGCGCGACCATGCTGGGCGTCTGCCGACACGCGACGGCTTGCGCTTTCTCTTGCCTGGACGCAGCCCCGGAGACGAGCTGACCTTACTGTTCGATGTCGACGTACGCGATAGCGTAAAGCGTCGACGATCGTCCTGAATGCGATCGGCAAGCGAAGCTGAAACAGTTACTAGAGCGCGCTACCAGACCAAATCGTCCGGCACCTCGAACTGCTTGTAGAACTCGTCATCGTCGCTTGGCGGCTGGCCGGTATCGCTGCGACCGTGATCCAACACGATCATTGACGGATCACGCGCATAGACTTTGTCCGCCGCGATGCGCGGCAGCAGTTCGTAAGCCTGATCGTGGCGTGCAATCACCAGCGTGCCATTGGCCAGCTGTGCGCGCAGCGCTTCGTTGACCAGCACGCTCTTGATCGCCCCGGCATCGGTGAAGCGGTAGGCGAGCTCACCCTCGCGTCTCACCTTGTGCGCCTCGACGATCTGTCGCACCTGCGCACGCTGCTCGGCAGCGCGTGCGGCCGCATTGCGTTCGGCGGCAAGCGCGCGATCACGTTCGGCGCGTTCGGCCTGCAGACGCTGCGCGTCGACCTGCTCGGTCGCCGGCGTCGCCGGTGATTTGCTATGGCGCTGCTTGGTCTGCTCGCGTACGACCTGAGCGGCTTTGGTCTTGTTGACGAGGCCGGCTTTGAGCAGCTGTTCCTGCAGAGGGTTGCGCATGGCTATGGATGTCTGTGGTTGGCAATAGTCGAGCATTCGATTGTAGCGCCGCCGCCTGCGGGCATCCGTCGGTCGGGCCAGGACCAGCCAAGGCCACCCTGCTGATATCGGCGCTGGAAAGGCCGATTTTCATAGGAAATTTTCATGCTGCAACGAGGCGTGGAATCGCCGAAAGCGTGTGCTAGCGTCCCGCTCAGCAGGCGCGCAGGCCGACCCGACGCCATGCCGCGCGGCCATTGGCCGCAGCACCTATCAGAGGCTCCAGCCATGTCATCGATTATTGCCACGTTTGACTACATCATTGTCGGAGCGGGACCTGCCGGCTGCGCCACCGCCACGCGGTTGGCCCGGGCTCGCCCGGACAGCAGCGTGCTGCTGCTGGAAACCGGTCCGGCCAAAAGCGGCCTGCTGTCGGATGTGCCGGTCGGCGTGGCCGGACTGGTGCCGTTTCAGAACGCGCGCAACTATTCCTATCTCACCGTGCCGCAGCCAGGTCTTGGCGGGCGTCGCGGCGTGCAGCCGCGCGGGCGCGGCGTCGGCGGCTCCAGCCTGATCAACGCGATGATTTACATGCGCGGTCAGCACGAGGACTACGACGATTGGTCGAAAGCCGGTGCTACCGGCTGGTCGTGGCGGGAGGTCATGCCGTATTTTCTGCGCGCGGAGAACAACGAGCGCGGCGCCAGCGAATGGCATGCCACTGGCGGGCCGCTGAACGTGGCCGATCTGGTCAGCCCTACCGAGTGTGCCAAAAACTTCATCAAGGCTGCGCAGCAGTGCGGCCACCCGCTCAATCCCGATTTCAATGGCGCCACCCAGGAGGGCGTGGGGCAGTACCAGGTCTTTCAGAAGGACGGCAGCCGCTACAACGCGGCGCGCGCATACATCGGTGGCCTGGCGCCGAAGAATCTCACCGTGATGGCCACCACCCAGGTGGCGCGGGTGTTGATCGAACAGGGCCGCGCCACCGGCATCCGGTGTGTCGATGGCAAGGTGTTTGCCGCACGTGCCGAAGTGGTGCTTTCAGGCGGCGCCTTCGGCACGCCGCAGCTGCTGATGATGTCGGGCATCGGCCCAGCTGATCACCTGCGCTCCCTCGGCATCGATGTGCTGCACAACAGCCCCGAGGTCGGCGGCAATCTGCAGGACCACTTGGACTTCACCATTTGCCGCGCCACCAGCGATCGCGAGCTGCTCGGCATCGTGCCATCGATAGTTCCGCAGATCCTGCGGGCGATCAAACCGTACAAAAAGGGCACCGGCATGCTGACCAGCAACGTGGCCGAAGCCGGCGGCTTTCTGAAAACGCGCAAGGAGCTGGATCGTCCGGACATCCAGCTGCATCTGTGCATCGGTATCGTCGATAACCACAACCGCAAGACGCATCTCACGCGTGGGCTCAGCCTGCATGTATGCAATTTAAGGCCGCAGAGCCGTGGCGTGGTGCGCCTGGTGTCGAACGATATCCGCAAGGCGCCGATGATCGATCCGGGTTTCCTGTCGCATCCTGGCGATCTGGACACGCTGGTGGCCGGCGCACGCATTGCGCAGAACATTCTGGCGGCGCCGGCGTTTGCGCGCTACGGCGGCAAGACTTACTACAACGCCGACAGCGCGGACGAAAACGTTTTGCGTCAGACCATTCGCGATCACGCCGACACCATTTATCACCCGGTCGGTACCTGTCGTATGGGCAGCGACGCACTGGCGCCGGTCGATCCGCAGCTGCGCGTTCGCGGCGTCAGCCATCTGCGCGTTGCCGATGCCTCGATCATGCCTACGCTGATTTCAGGCAACACCCAGGCGCCCAGCGCGATGATCGGCGAGCGAGCGGCGGATTTCATCGTGGGCGCGCGGGAAGTTTCTGCTGCCACGCTGGCAGAGGCCATGTCCTAGGCGTTACCGGCGATACGGGCGTTATCGCCAATGCGCTTCCAGTAAATCTTCGTGCCGGTCAAGCCGCCGTGGGGTTTCAGCGCGTAGTCCGGAATCACTCCGGTGAGGTGGAAACCCAGCGATTCATAAAGCGCCGAGGCGCCACCGTCGACCGCCGTATCGAGTACCAGCAATGTTCGGCGATGCGTGAGGGCTTCAGTTTCGGCTGCGATCATCAAAGCCCGCGCTATCCCGCGGCCGCGATGGCTGAGCCGGATCATCAGCTTGGCAATGTCCGCCCGGTGCGGTTGGTTGGGAGGGCAGTCGAGCAGCAGGGTGACGCTACCGATCAGCGTTTCGCCTTCCCAGGCACCCAGCACAACGCGCTTGCCTTGCGCAGCCGCCGCGAGCGATTCAGACCAGAATGTCCGGGCCGGCTCGGTCGCGAGCGGATGCATGAAACTCACCGATCCGCCCGCTGCGACGGCCTCGATCAGCATCTCGCAGAGCATGTCGACGACTGCCGGCGACGCCCGCAATGGCATGATTTCGATGACTGACATCAAGGTCCCATCCTCACCTGGGTCAGCAACAAGTTGTCGCATGTCCGTAATACCTGCAACGCTTCGCCACGGCAATGAGAGCGTGAAGCACGGTGTGTCAATCGTGCAAACCAGCGCTGGCGGTTCACGCGGCCTTCCGCTCCAGGGTTCACGATGCGGGGAACGCAGTCGCCGAATGGCGAACGTAACCTTTTAACGGCTCACAGCGAAAGCGGTTTGTCGGATTTTATCTGCGCAGTCATTACTCAACCAAGGACAGACACATGAACACGATCG
>CAIKJM010000468.1 GCA_903827735.1 uncultured Rhodanobacter sp.
CAGTGCCTGGAGGGCGAATCGGCGGCCATCGACGAGCTGTGCGCACGCATCGCTGATGATCCTCGCCACAAAGATATGCAAGTGCTCGGACGCGAACCGATCAAGGCGCGTTCTTTCTCGATATGGGCGATGAAATATGTGCCGAACGCGTCCGCGGTGCAGGCTTTGATGGCACGTCATGGCCGCAGGCAGTTTGATCCATACACCTTCGATGCGGCGCTAGTCGGAGCCATGCTTGATCTGCTGCGTCAGGGCGCTGACACCGCCGACGACGACGTGGCTGGTCCCCACGGCAGTCGGCTGACACCCGTGGACGCATCGTTGTTGACGCCGAAGAGCAAGCGCAGCCGCGCCTTGCTGCTCGGTTCGGCTCTACTCGTCGCCGTTTTGCTCGCGGCGCTGCTCCTATTCCACCAAGGCTAGAAGTCAACCGTGGTCGCGCATACCTCCAAACGGAAACCTGCGACTGGGATGTGGCTGCTTTAATGCCAGTGGGGAGTGTCGCGCGTTGCAATTTGCTGATTGGACCACGCGTTGGTGGGCATCGAAGAAAGGGTGAAACTCGCTAATATCGCGGGGAACGGAAATCGCGCAACGCGCGCACTAGGACGGGGGAGTGTATGGATGACTCGAATCGCGATTGCGCGGGGCGGCCCGATCAGGCGAAACGGCCCGATCGGCCAAAACAAATAGTGCTCGCACTATTGCTTGCGCTATTGGCCGTCATGCTCATCGGGCATTTTTGGATCGCTCGCCCCGGTCGCTCTGATCCCGGGCAGACCACGACTGAATATCATGCGTTTATGGCTGCCGTCCGCGAGGCTGACAAGATCCCCGATGCCTTACAGAGGTGCCTGCGTTTCCCCGATCTTCCAGGTTCGCACTGGAATCGTGAAACCACCGCAGCGTACTGCCAATTGCGTAACCACATCACTTTGCAGCTGTCTGATATCGAGGCCATGCTGCAAAAGAAACAAGCCGATCAGATCGATCGTATTTTCACGGGATACCTCGATAGCCAACTGCATGATCCAAGACAGCCCGGGAAACTCGACGCTGCGTTTTACGCCGCTGGCTTCGACAAAGCGAATGAGGGAACGCGAAAAATCATCGATGCATGGAAGCAGCAGGCGCCCGATAGCGCATTCGCTTTAGCGGCGAGCGGCATGCAATACCTCGATGCGGCTCAGCAGGCGCGCGGCGATGATTGGGTGATTAACCTTCGCGACGACCAAGTCATCGGCATGCGCCGGCAGCTCACTTCAGCGCATCAGGACTTGGAGCGCGCCGTAGCGCTGTTGCCAACGCTGACGACAGCCTATCAGTCGATGATTTACGTTGGTGCGCTTGAAGGAGACGACGAGTATATGAACCGCGCGGCGAGACGCGGCCTAGCTGTCGATCCGTCGAATTTTGCCATTCGCTCACAAATGATGAACCAGGCGCAGCCCAAGTGGGGTGGTGCTTTTGGCGGCGAGCGTGAGCAGCAACGGGAAGCGGAGCAGCTGATTGAGCGCAACCCACTGCTGCGCATGGTGGTGGGCATGCCGGATGTAAACCGGCTGACTTCAAGCGACTCGCCCCAAGAGTCGAACGAAGCGGCGCAAATCCAGTCCGCCGCCGATAGCAATCTCACCTACCTCGATCTTAAATATCTTGCCGGCGAGGTCTACGATGGAGCGCCGGTACTTGCAATTGAACTGTATTCGGAGATCTTGCGTTTTCAGCCCAGGGCTCCCGATGTGCTGCAGTGGCACGCCCAGGAAATGGTCAGGCTGGGAGACGCAAGCGGCGCTATCGATAGCCTCGTTCTAGCCGCCCGCCGCTTTCCCGACGATAGCGCTATCGGCACAAAACTCGGCAGTATTTATGCGTCGACCGGTCATGCCAGAGAGGCGGAAGCCGCGTTTCTCGCCGTACTTCAGCGCGACCCAAACTATGAGCGAGCGATGGCCGAGTTGGGGGACTTGTATAACCATGCCGGACATCAGCCCGAAAAAGCCGAAGCGCTGGCCGACCTATTGATCAGCCGTTATCCCGATCTCCCGGATGGCTACATCCTGCGTGCGTGCCATCAGATGGATCATAATTTGGAGGGGCGCTACGAAACGATCCATTACTTTATCGATCACTTCGGTGATCGGTCAGATTTCAAATCGCAAGTAGCGGAGATGCGGGCTTACTTGGCCAGTCACCCTGAACAATTGCCCGAAAGATAACCGCTACTGGCGGCAGCGATTTGTTTTTTGCGACGTTCAGAGCCTAAGAACAGATCGAGCTGGCTTAGCCCGTCCACAGGGTATGGCTTTCCACTCACCCGGTCACAAACTCGCTGAAAATAAAAGGCGCCGAAGGAATTCTTCGGCGCCTTTTTACATCA
>CAIKJM010000469.1 GCA_903827735.1 uncultured Rhodanobacter sp.
ATTCTCCCCCGTGGATGACGCTGCTGTTTTAGCACCGATGGCGGCGGCGCAACAGTGAAAGAAGCGGGAGATACCTGTGGCGCGAACGCCGAAGGCGGCCTGGAGGGCGAGCGGCGCAGCCGCGAATAAACGGAAGATCATCGGCACTTCGGCTCCGACGCCATCCACTTATCCTGATCGGTCCAAAAGATAGGGTCCGCCGCTTAGGCGTTCGACAAATCCATCGACGTATCGACGGTCATCGGCTCGCTGTCGGCAGGAAACGCTTGCCACAGTTCGCGCATGCTTTTGCCGCTGAGCGGATGCCGGAAATCCGGCGCGATATCGGCGATGGGTCGCAGCACAAAGGCGAACTGCAGCTCGTTTCGCGGTATCTGCAGATGGCCTGGGCCTTCGATGATTAAATCGTCGTAGAAGACGATATCCAGATCCAACGTGCGGTCCGCGTAGCGCGGCACGTCGCGGCGGCGGCCGTGGCGGTCTTCCAGCGCATGCAGCCACTCGTTCAAAGCCGTCGGCGAAAGATCGGTGTCCAGCCCCAAGGCCAGATTGACGAACTCCGCACCCTCGAAACCGACTGCCTTGCTGCGATAAGCGGGCGACACGGCGAGCGCGCCGAAGCGTTGGCGCAGTTCGTCGACAGCGGCATGCAGATAACGCTGCGGCTCCACGTTGGAGCCAAGGCTGAGGTAGACGCGCGCCATCAGTCCGGCCGTGTGCCGCGTTCGATGCGCACGCCCACCGACTTGGCGCCACGCACTGCGCCGGGCTTGGACAGCTTCAGGCGCACCCAGCTAACGCCGAACTCCTCGCGAATGATCAGCGCGCAGCGCTCGGCCAGCGTCTCGACCAGACCGAAGCTGGATTCGCCTACGTAGCCGATCAGGCGCTTGGACACGTCCTTATAGTTGAGCGTATCGGCAATATTGTCGCTGGCGGCCGGGCGGGTGTTATCGAACGCCATTTCGATGTCGAACGAAAGGGTTTGGCGCACGCGCCGCTCCCAGTCGTAGATACCGATGACGGTATCGATACGCAGGTCTTCGATGAAAACGATATCCATGGAAAGCATTGCTCGTTGATCAGGGACACAGGGTCGGCGAGCCGGCGTGCGGATGCAAGCCGCCGATTGCCGCAGCGGCGGTCATGCGATCATAGGGGCATGACCACCTTCCATACGCTTGCCCTCAAACCCGCCCTGCTCGCCAGCGTCGAAACGCTTGGCTATGCGGATATGACGCCGGTGCAGGCGCAGAGCCTGCCGCCCATGCTCGAAGGTCGCGACGTGATCGCGCAGGCGCAGACCGGCAGCGGCAAGACCGCCGCTTTCGGCCTCAGCCTGCTGCAGACGCTGGACGCGGACACTATTCGCCTGCAGGTGCTGGTGCTTTGCCCCACGCGCGAGCTGGCCGATCAGGTGAGCAAGGCGATCCGCCGGCTGGCGATCAATATTCCCAACGTGAAGCTGCTGACGCTGTGCGGCGGCATGCCGCTCGGCCCCCAGCTGGCCTCGCTGACCCACGATCCGCATATCGTGGTCGGCACGCCGGGCCGCGTGCAGGAGCATCTCAAGCGCGGCAGCCTGCACGGCGGCGGCATCAAGGTGCTGGTGCTGGATGAAGCCGACCGCATGCTCGACATGGGCTTCAGCGACGCCATCGACGATATCGTCGGGCGTATCGCCAAGCACCATCAGACGCTGCTGTTTTCCGCCACGTATCCGCAGGAGATTCGCGCAGTCAGCCAGCGTCTGCAGAAAAATCCAGTCGAGGTCACCGTGGACGCGCCGGCCGACGAGGTGCCGGCCATCGAGCAGCGCTTCCACGAAGTGGAGCCGGCGCAGAAGATCGATGCGCTGGCGCAGCTGCTCAGCGGCGAGCGCGGTGCCGACGTGTCCAGCCAGCAGGCGCTGGTGTTCTGCAACATGCGCCGCGAGGTGGATGCGGTGGCGCTGGAACTCGACCGTCGCGGCTTTTCGGCGCTGGCCCTGCACGGCGACATGGACCAGCGCGACCGCGACGAGGTGCTGGTGCGCTTCGTCAATCACAGCTGCAGCGTGCTGGTGGCCACTGACGTCGCCGCGCGCGGGCTGGACATCGTCTCGCTGCCGCTGGTCATCAGCTACGACATCGCGCACGATCCGGAAACCCATACGCATCGCATCGGGCGCACCGGCCGCGCCGGGCAGTCGGGTCTGGCGATTACCCTGTGCGCGCCGCGCGAACGGCCGAAGGCACTCAACATCGAAGAGCTCAACGGTACGCCGATCGCCTGGCGGCCGCTGAAAGTAGCGCCCCAGCGCAGCAAGACCCTGCACCTGGCGCCGATGAAAACCCTGGTGATCGACGCGGGGCGGCAGGACAAGCTGCGCCCCGGCGACATCCTCGGCGCGCTGACCGGCGACGCCGGGCTCGCCGCGAAGGACATTGGCAAGATCGACGTCTACGCGACGCGCGCCTACGTCGCCATCAGCCGCTCGCTCGCGGCGAAGGCACTGGAGCGACTGCGCGCCGGCAAGATCAAAGGCCGCAGCTTTCGCGTTCGCCCGCTGGGTTGATTGCGGACTATCTATTATCTAAACAGACGACGGAATGACTCCGATGATTCGACGGCTGACGTATCTCTTCGCTTTTGCCCTGCTGACGTGCTGCACACAAGCCGGCGCGGCGATACCGACGTACGGTTACAAGGTCGTGCACGTCTATCCGCACGACATCACCGCCTATACCGAAGGTCTGTTCTACAAGGACGGCTTTCTCTACGAAGCCACCGGCGAAGAGGGCGAATCGACCGTGCGCAAGGTCGAGCTCGAAACCGGCAAGGTGCTGCAGCGCTACGACGTGCCGCCGCAGTATTTCGGTGAGGGCATCGTGGACTGGAAGGGCAAGCTGCTGCAGCTCACCTGGAAAAGTCAGATCGGCTTCGTGCACGATCTCAGCACGTTCAAACTGGAGCGCAGCTTCACCTATCCGGGCGAAGGCTGGGCGCTGACGCGCGACAGCAAGAAGCTCTACATGAGCGACGGCACGCCGACGCTGCGCGTGCTCAACCCGGATACGCTGCAGCAGATCGGCAGCATCGACGTCACCGCCGACGGCGAGCCGGTGAAGAACCTCAACGAGCTGGAGTGGGTGAAGGGCACCCTCTACGCGAACGTGTGGCTCACCAGCAAGATCGTCCTGATCGATCCGGCCACGGGACACGTGACCGGCATCCTCGATCTCGCCAGCCTGTTCGACGTGAGTCAGCTACCGGAGCC
>CAIKJM010000470.1 GCA_903827735.1 uncultured Rhodanobacter sp.
AGAGTGTTTTTAGGCAGCGTGGAAGGTGGCATGTGAGTGTAACTTCCGACATCATGTGGTATTAATACAGTGCCTGGTGGTCAGACAATCCACATGATGACGATGACGGGCGACAGCGACTGCACTATGGGGCGCGCGACGACGACGATGGGCGACAGCAGCGTGGTGAGCGACGGCGGCGTGATGAACGAACAAGCTAGGCAGAAGCATGGTATCCCCCCCGGCGGCGCGTGGTGGTGGCGGCAGGCACCGATGCTCGAGGCGTATGCTGCTGGCGGTAAACATGGCCACACTGTGGCGTGGGACACTGCACCGAAGAAGGGGGAGAAGCGTGGGGCCAAAGCATACGGGCTCTACGACTCCGTAGAGGCGTTCTACGCCCGCCTGCTGCGGTGCACCCCCAGCCAGCGCTTCGGATACGAGCTCATCCCCGAGGCCACGCCGTGCAAAGCGCACGCAGATATCGAATGGGAGGGTCCCGAAGACCCTGAGCATTCGACCCTGCTGCGCCTCCTCAACTACTTCCGCGAGCGAGCGTCGGAGTTGTACCCGGAAAAGGCAGCTGATGCGTGGGAGATCCACGTCGCCTGCGGGACCCGCCCGCCAGACAGCGGGCGTACGAAGCATTCGTACCATGTCGTGATCAGCAACCTGGTCTTCCCGTGCAACAAGGCCATGGCGCCGCTGTTTGCCGTCCCAGAGGACCGGAGCGAGTTCTGGCGGGCCGGTAAGGACGGCGTGAACAAGTGCATCGTCGATACTTCAATCTATACGACCAACCGTCTCTACCGCACGGTGTACAGCCAAAAACGCACCCTCGACGGCAGCGTCCCGCCCTTATTGAGGCTCAAGAACGTGCGTGAGGATCCGTGTGTCGACGAGTACACGGACGACAAGTACGACGACGGAAACGTGGACGACGTGCGGCCAATGGTCGTGACCTACATGGACCCCAACGCGTCTGCCGTCATCGTGCCAGCGCTGCCCGCCGGAGAGGGCGCGACCAAGAAGCGGAGACGCACCTGCGGCGGGGGCGAGAGCAGGAAGAAGCAGAAGGCGGCGGTTGAGCGCGATGTCGACCTGCCGTTCCCCATGGAGAGCCTCGATGCAGCCCTGCGGGCGCACGGGGACGCCGTTTCACAGGCAACCTCCTACAATTACATCGACGTTGAGGACGACGACCCAAAGTAAACCCAACTGCCGCTAACGTTTCCCGTCCTCCTTAATGCCTGGCTTATCATGTTGTTTTTGCAGGTGGAAGGTCCAGTGCGTCCTGCAAGCGCGGAGCCGGACGTGCATCGTCGATCCCACCAAGTCGCACGACAGCAACAACCTCCTGCTTTTCGTACATCCTGCTGTGCCTGACTCGCACGGAATGCTGGTGAAGTGCCACTGCACCGCAGACTCGTGCCGCCGTAAGCAGCACACGGATTTGGGTCGCTTCGTGTTCGTCGACGACGTACGCAAGACCATCAACACGATGGAAACGCCGTGAAGCCGCTACTCGTCGGCGAGACAAATCCGTACGGCGGTGC
>CAIKJM010000471.1 GCA_903827735.1 uncultured Rhodanobacter sp.
ACATGCAGAGAGGTGAAAAACAGCGCGATCAGCAGCACCAGCACGCCGACCACCAGGCCGCGCGTCACTGCGCCGGCGACATAGCCGAGCAGGATCACCCAGTTCGGCATTGGCGAGACCAGCATCTCTTCCACCGATCGGCTGAACTTGGCGCCGAAGAACGAACTGGAGATGTTGCCGTAGCTATTGGTGATGATGCTCATCATGACCAGGCCGGGCACGATGTACTGGATGTAGCTGAAGCCGCCTTCGATGGTGCCGATGCGGCCGCCGATGAGTTTGCCGAATACCACGAAATACAGCGTCATGGTGATCGCCGGCGGAATCAGCGTCTGCGTCCAGATGCGCATGATGCGCACGATTTCGCGGCGTACCAGCGTCTGCAGCGCAACGAGATTGGTTGAGGTACTCATGCCGCTTTCTCCGCGCCGTCGTGGTCATGGCGTCCGTTTTCGACCAGCCGCACGAACAGCTCCTCCAGTCGGTTGGTTTTGTTGCGCATCGACACGACCGTGATGCAGCTTTCTGACAGTGCGGCGAACAGCGAATTGAGATCCTGCGCGCGCGGCATGTCCGCTTCCAGCGTGTGGTCGTCGATGCGGCGCAAGGTGATGCCGGGCAGTGTGGGCAGGTCGCCGAGCGAGCCGCTGATGTCGAATACGAAGGTCTCGACATCCAGCGTCGCCAGCAGGTTGCGCATGCTGGTGTTCTCGACGATGCGGCCGCCGTCGATGATCGCGATGTTGCGGCACAGTTGTTCGGCCTCTTCCAGGTAATGGGTAGTGAGGATCACCGTGGTGCCGGCCGCGTTGATGCCGCTGACGAACTGCCACATCGAGCGGCGGATCTCGATATCGACGCCGGCGGTCGGCTCGTCGAGGATCAGCAGCTTCGGCTCGTTCATCATGGCGCGGGCGATCATCAGGCGGCGCTTCATGCCGCCGGACAGCATGCGCGCCTGGTGCTGCGCCTTGTCCCAAAGGCGTAGCTCCTTCAGATATTTTTCGGCGCGCTGCGCGGCGATCTTGCGCGGCACGCCGTAGAAGCCTGCCTCGTTCACGCAGATGTCGTACAGCTTTTCGAACTGGTTGAAGTTGATTTCCTGCGGTACCAGGCCGATGAGCCTCATTGCCTCGCTGCGCTGCTTGTTGACCGAGATGCCGAACACCTTGGCATCGCCGTCGGTCGAGCTGACCAGCGAAGAGAGAATGCCGATAAGCGTCGATTTGCCGGCGCCGTTGGGGCCGAGCAGGGCGAAAAAGTCGCCCGGTTGCACGGTGAGGCTCACGCCCTTGAGGGCTTCGACGCCGTTGCCGTAGGTTTTGCGCAGGTTCTCGACGACGAGTGCGGGTGTTGAGGTCATTGGGGTGCCAGGTGATGGAAAGCCTGGAAAACCACGCGTTGGGCGCGTCCTGAACCCGCAGGTTCAAATAACGGTGGCGCCAGCGTTTGGTCAGCGGCTCTTAGCCAACTATTATAGCGGGCTTGGTGCTGCCACCTGATCCTTCGGGTGCACGCACCGTTTCCTCAAGACCGTCAGGACTGCCCATGGCCGATCATTTCCAGCTCCGTCTCGTCGATAGCCGCATGCTGGCGTCGTCGGTTCGCCACCTCGTTTTCGAGCGCGTGGACGGACAGCCGCTGGCGTTCCAGCCCGGGCAGTTTCTGCAGATTCACTTCCAGTACGACGACGGCACCGCAACCAAGCGCAGCTATTCGGTGGCCACCGTGGGCGATGGCAGCTCGCCCGTGCAGCGCATCGAGATTGCGGTGAGCTATGTCGAAGGTGGCGCAGCCACCAAGCTGCTGGGCGAGCTGGCCCATGACGGCCTCATTGATGCCAGCGGACCCTACGGACGCTTCTGCCTACACGAGGCCGATGTCCATCCGCGTTATCTGCTGCTGGCCACGGGCACGGGCGTGACGCCGTACCGCGCGATGCTGCCGCAAATTGCCGCACTGCTGGAAAAGGGCGATCGCGAAGTTGTGCTGCTGTACGGCGCGCGTACCGAAGAAGAGCTGCTTTACGGCGACGAGTTCGAAGCCTTTGCGCAGCAGCACTCGGGCTTCGTGTTTCATGGCTGCCTGAGCCGGCAGCCGCGCGCCCGTCCATTACCGACCGATCGCAGCGGCCACGTGCAGAACGTGCTGGCCGAATTGGCACCCAGCGCCGACCGCGACATCGCCTACCTGTGCGGCAACCCCAACATGGTGGACGCCGCCTTTACCGCGCTGAAGGACTTCGGTCTGCCGGTGCCGCAGATCCGGCGCGAAAAGTACATTTCTTCGCGCTGATCAGTAGGTCACGTTGACGGTAATGGTGTCGCTGTAGGTGCCGGGTGTGGGCGTGGTCTGGGGTGCTACGCGGCCGTAGACGGTATTGGTCTGCACGGCGCCGTTTCCCGTTCCGGTGACGGTATCGGTATTAACCGTATTGCCCCAGCGTAGAGTGCGGGCGCTGTCCTGATACAGCTCATAGGTGACCAGGTCGCCGCTGCTGCCGGCCATTTGCCGGGTGGCGCCGCTGGCGTGCTGGCCGTTGTCCAGTCCGATCTGGAACGCGGTGTTGTTGGTGCACTGGGTTTGCACGGTGGTCGTGGCGTCCACGTTGTTGGTCAGCAGGCCGACCGTCGATCCGAAATTGAGGTTGTTGGCCGCCGTGATGGTGCAGGTCTTGGTGATCACGGCGTTCGCCGTGAAGCTGAAAGCGCTGGCGTTACCGGTGCCGCAGGTGGCCGGAGTGGTCGTGTAATTGGAGGCGACGGTGATCTCGGCGTCGGTGCCTGCAAATGAGCTGATGTAGGTTCCGGCGGTAAGACCTAGCTGCGCGTTGGGCACGCTGGCATACACCGTGGTGGTGCCGGTAAGAGTGCCGGGTAACAGCACGGTGATGCCGAGAGGCACCACGACCGATGTTTGATACGGCTGGCTGTTGACGGCCGAAAAAAGCGAGCCCCAGATCTGCGTGCGCGCGCTGTCCTGATACATCTGGAACTGCAGATTTTGCCCGGTGCCAGCCGACATCAGCCGATTGGTTCCCAGAACGCCAGCGGTGCCATTACCGATATTGATGCAGAACGTCGCGTTCGCAGCCTGCAGCAACGAGGGGTTTTTGCAGGTCCAGCCGATCGATGCCGACGTGGTGGCGCCGGCAACCAGCCCGTCGACGGTGCCGAAGTTGATCGTCGGCGCGCTGGTCACGCTGCAGGTGACTGAGGCGGCTTGAGCTTGTACGGCGCGCGGCGCCGTCAGCGCGCCGCCGATCAGCATGATCAGCAACACCATCGTGGTGATCAGTGGCCGCTTCATCATCGGGAGGTCTCCGCTACGCAGCGCAGCGGGCCGATGTGCGGAATCGTCGTGCCCATCTTGCGATAGTCGAAGGCTACGTGGCATTCGCCCTCGGGCGTGAGCACGTCCAGCACCGTGTGCTTTTGCAGAGTTTCCAGATAGGCCTGACCGTCGAACCCGACCAGCGCGGGATCATCGCTGTGCTGACCATGCACCCGCACCTGACTGCCCAGCGCCAGCGGCTTGCCGCTCGTATCGACCAGGGTTAGCACGCCGGCCTGCACCGGCGTGATACCGAACTTGACCAGTGTGCCGGCGCGATCGGTTGGTGTGGCGATCGTTCTGACCTGATCGATCCGCACGTCTTGCGGGAGCTGCATCGGGTCGATCGACACCTCGTTGTTCTGATACGAATTCAGCGGCTCGACCAGCAGCATGCCGTGGCTGTCGGTGGTGCCGATCGGGTTGTTCTGGAGTTTCACCGGCACACCGGCCACGCCATCGGTGGAAACGACGGCGAAGGCATCGTCGATGCGCCGCGAAGCGAACACGTCGCCGCCCATCAAGACCAGCGAGCCGGTAGCGCCAGCGTAGCCGTAGCTTTGGCCGGCGATCGAGCTGACGCCGACGTCCAGCATGCCGTAGCGGCCCAGATAATCCACTTCGCCCTGGCCGCCGTTCTGATCACCGCCCTGTCGCAAGTCGGCGCGCCAGCCCCAGCCGCCGGCGCTGGGCGCCGACTGGCTGGCGTCCAGGCTCAGTCCCGTACTCGTGCCGTCGCGCTGCAGGCCGGTGCTTATCGTCGTGGTGTTGTCCAGCACGACGTTGAATCCGGCGAACAGGCTGCGATCGGTCGCATTGTCCAGGTTCTGGTTGGCGCTCAGGCTTAGTGACATCGCATGCCCGATCGACTTGAACCAGTACACGGTGGCGTAGCGCGAGGGGTCCTGTTTGGGATAGCGCAAATCCAGATAGCTCACGCCAAACTCGCCCAAGTGCCGGGTGCTGTAGCCGACTACCGCCTGCGTGCTGACGCTCGGTGGCGGGGCGCCATACAGCGAGGCGACATCCAGGTAGTCGCCGCGCGTGCGGGTTTCGTCCACGCTGAAATTGAAGCGGTTGTTGCGCCAGCTGTAGCCTGCGCTGTACTGCGAGCCACTCTGGCCCTGGTGCACGCTCTGCGCCAGCGAGCCGGAGAGAACGCCGCCGCTCTCGCCCAGCAGCCATACGCCGCCGGCGCCCGCTTCGGTCAGGCCGGCGGTGGCCTCGCCGTGCAGTTCGGCGGTGAAGTGATCGCTGACGCCATAGCGCCAGTTGCCGCTGGCGGCAGGGTCGTGGCCGTAGTCAAACGACGCCAGCCCGTAGTTTTCGCGCACGTAGCCGATGTCGGTCGACCACTGCGACAGCCCTTGTTGCAGCAGCTGATGCGTGTCGTACAGCGAAAAGTTGAGCGTGGTCGCTCGTCCCAGCGCATCGGTCAGCACGATCTGCGCATTGCCCGCGCCGCTGATGTTGGGAATGGTGTTGAGTTGAAACGGTCCGCTCGGCACTTTGCCGCTGTATTGTCGTAGTCCATTGACGTAGAGATCGACCTGCGACGGTAGCGTGGCCGAGCCAATAAACGCCGGCAGCGGTGCGGTGATCAGATATGGCTGCAGCGCGAAGTCGGTACCCAGCTGGATGCCGCCGATGCGGGTCGAGCGCGTCCAGGTTTGCGCGCCGGTCAGCGTGTCACCAAAACGCAGCGTCAGCAGGTTGTCGGGAAAGGAGGTGCTGAACGAGGTATCCAGTCGCACCGTCTTGTCGGTGGAAGCGCTGCCGTCGCCACGCGTGGCCTGAGACAGGCTGGTGCTGCTGAACACGCCGGCGGGTCCAAACACGCGCAGCTCGGTGAAGGCGCTCAAGCTGCCGGTGCCGTGCTCGCCCTGGGTGCCGTAGACCTCGTAGTTGAGCAGCGCGCCGGGCGATGCGCTGGGCTTTTTTGCCGAGGCGGTCGGCGTATTCAATACCGTGGTCGACAGCCGCAGCAGGCGCAGCGGCACGTTGATTTTCACCGTCTGCTGGCTGGCATCGTAGGCGACCATGCTGCCGGGCAGACTGTTAAGCCGCAGCGGGTCGGACATGCCGGGCGGCAGCGCGAACCCAAGCTGACGCAAGGTGGCTTGGCTGACCCACAGCTGCCCATCGCGAAGGCTGAAGTGGGCCAAGCCGCTGGATGCGCCGTTGAGTATCACGTCCAAATACAGATCGTTTCCTGTCTGGCCCGTTGGGTTACCGCCATCCGCAATCAGTGCGGGGTTGGCGGCGGGTGCTGCGCTGTCTGCTTTGTTCGATGCGTGCGCTGCCGCTGCCAGCCATCCCTGCATCAAGACCAGCTCAGCGAGGACGATCGGCCAGCAACAGCTTTTGCGTAGCCTTCTCGCCATTGATCGATGCCTCCAGCGTGCCACCGGACGCGAACACGGCCACGGGCGGTTTCAAGACCCAGCGCATGGTGGCGCCGGGAAGCACGTAACCGAGCAGGCCCGGCGTGATTTCGCTGCGCTGACCGGCACGGTTGATGAAACTCAAGCTGGCCAGCTGCGCGTGGCTGCCGCCGGTGTTGCCAACCTGCAGCACCGCATGGTCGCCGTCGCGCTGTAGGGCCCAGTGCAGAGCGGGCGGCGCCGCCGCCGGTCCGGCCGGTTCCACGAACACCGGCACGCTGTAATGCAGGACGAACTGCAGGCCTTTTTTGCCGTGCATGTCGACCGGCAGTTCATCAATGGCTACGCGAAAAGCGTCTTCGACGGCGCCAGGGCCATTGGGCGGTGCGCCGAGGCGTATCACCCGCACCAGCTGCGGCTCGCCGACCGCCAGTTGCAGCATCGGGGGACTGATCACCAGCCCCTGCGATGGCGTCAGCTGATCGCCGCTAGCGTCTTGCGACCAGTGATAGACCCGCACCTGCGCGTGGATCACGCCGTCGCCGGTATTGCTCAGCCACAGGCCGTCGGCGTTTTGCGCAGGCTGCAGGCTCAGCGTGACGGGCGCTACCTGCAGTCCGCTTGCCATGGCACTGCCGCTGGCTGCGACAAGCGCCAGCAGCGCACAACGCCAGCGACGTCTTTGCAGAACGCGCCGCATGATCAATCAATAATTGACGTTGACGGTAACGGTGTCCGCGTAGCTGTCCGGTGTGAAGTTGGCGCTGGCGGCGGTGGCGTAGACGGTCAGCGACTGCGCCGTACCCGTGCCCGTGCCTGCCACGCCGTTGCCGACCGCGGTGGAGGTCGCCGTATTGCCCCAGATCGTGCCGCCGGCGCCGGCGGTGGAGGTCAGCTGGTAGGGCACCTTGTCGGTATTGGTGGCCGGCGCGGTGGTGGATACCATCGTGCCGGCACCGGCCGTGTTGGCGTTCGATGGCGCTAGGCCCACGTAATACGGCGTGGTCTTGGAGCAGTTGACGCTGATGGTGTTGCTACCGGTGGTGTTCACCGCAGTGGCAGCTACCGATCCCAGGTTGATATTGGATGCGCTGCCTGCCGTGACGGTGCAGGCCTTGGTGATGGTGATCAGCACCTGAAAGGTAGCGGTGGCTGGATTAGCGGCTTGTGCAGAAGCCGCGCCGGTCATGAGTGCGGCGAAAACGGCAGCACGCAGAGTGTTCTTGATGGACATGTGTTTTCCCCGGTTAGCTGGACAGTTCGGTAAACGCTTTAAGTGCGATACCTGACGCAATCCCTGTGCCAACAAGTCTCAGATAACCCGGTGTCGACCTATGCACAAAAAATGACATGTGCAGGCGTGGCGCCGGTTTTTTCAGCTTTCTTCGAGACAACTCTCGTGCAGGGATATCCAAGATGAGCGGTGCATCACGCTTTCTCTCTCTGTGAACAAGCGCTTATTCGAGGTGCAGCCATCCATATGGAGCGGTGTTCACGCATGCTGATGACGCGGCAGGGCGATGTCTGCCCGCAGCTGCTGCCGTTGATGTACAGCACTACGATGCTGACATCGCTGTTGGTCTGGATCAAGCCGCCGTCGCAGTTTTCGGCACCGGCGTATTGCTGGCCAATTTGGCGTCGATGTAGGCCATGTGGATCAGAAACTCAGCGTTGCGGTAATGGTGTCGGTGTAGGTGCCGACGGCAGCGTCCTGGTTGCTGAGAATCTTTCCGTAGATCGGAACACTCTGGCTCTGCGCCGTTCCGTTGTTCCCGCCGCCGCCACTCGCCGGCGATCCCGTATACGTGGCGCCGGAGCAGCTGCCGATATTCGCACCGGTGAAGCAATACGTGACGTAGCCGGTAGATGTCGTGCCATCACCGAAAACCGTGGTGGTGTAATCGGGCGTCACATAGAGGTTGTAGGCCAACACATTGGTGCCGAATTTCAGGCTGCGCGAAAGATAAGAGCCGCTATTTCCCGGTGACAGGGTCAGGCTCGCGTTGACGCCGTTGTAGCCGCCGATGCAGATAAAGATGAAAAACAGCGAACAATTCGGCGTACAGGTGATGTTGATCGTGCCGTTCGAGGTAGAGGGTACCGAGCTGACTGGATCGTAATTGCCGAATGCCACGCTGGCGCTCCCCGTATCGATGGCGCAACTCGTGGCCCACAGCGATGCGCTGAACGTAGCAGCCGCCATCAAAACAGCGCCGAGCAAAAAGCGGTGAAAAAAACGGGATGTCATGGCGTGGCTCCATCGTCGCTGGCGCAGATTAGCTTGCCCAGGTTGGTCATCGGTTTGCTTGAGGCCGGCATGCGCAGTATGCAGCGCATGTCGCCGCTGCTGGTGTGTGCGTCAAGCTGGTAGACCCCTCGCGGGAGATCGGGAAAATAAAAGCTTCCGTCCAGTCCGATCAGCGTTTTCAGCGTCTTCTTTCCAGCGACCAGGGTGGCACTGCCGTACTGCGCAGGTTTGTCATGCAGCGTGAGCGTGCCGCGCGCGGCGTGCAGCGTGTGCACGCCGAAACGCACGATTGTTCCGCCCAGGCGCGGCACGCTCATCATCTGCTGCGTGCTGTCGATTTGATACTGCAGGGGCACGCTGTTTTGATCGATACCGACCTTGTTCGCCTGATACGGCAGCAGATTGGTGACCAGCAGCGTGCCGTTGGCGTCGGTCTTGCCAACCGGCTGGTTTTCGCGGGTGATCTCCACATCCGATACGCCGGGGGTTTCAATCAGGGCATAGCCATTCTGAAGAACGCGGCCGGCGTAAATATGGTCGTCCATCGCAATGACGCTGCCGGATACCAGAATGTTTCCTGAACTCTGACCGCCGAATCGCTGGCCGGTGAACTGGACCAGCCCGTCGCGACCCTGGTAGTCGAGCTGGGCTAGGTCGGATGCGCCTGAACTTCCCTGCTGGGCATTCACCGAATAGCCCCAGCCGGTGTCGGTCGGCACCGAACGTTGTGCCGAGAAGCCGTAAGTATTGCCGCTGTTAGCATCGTGCGTACCGTTAAAGCCGATGCTGCCATTGCCCAATGGAATCACCAGATTGGCGGTCAGCTGCTTATCGTTGTCGCCCGGACGATTCAGCTGCCGGTTGACGCCCACGAGCAGCGATATGTCGCCGCGCAGGTTCACTGTGCCGTTGAGTCCGACATTGCGCTGTCGCGTACCGCTGGCGTAGACGATATCGCCCGCGCTTGCCTGCAGGCTGAAACGGCCAAACGGCGACCAGCTGGCGTTGGCGTAGCTGACCCGGCGCGGGCGAACCGAGGCGGGCAGCAGGTCATCGCCGATCCGGCTGTAGCCGCTTGAATAGGTTTGTACGCCGACGCCGAAGCTGACGCGCTGATTGCTGTATTGGTAACCCAGTGAGCTGCCCTGGCCCTGTTCTCCGCGATTGCGGCTGGTGGCGACGCCGCCGCTGAGATAGCCGATCGGCAGGCGCAGGCTGGCCGACGTTCCCGCGTTGATGAGGCCGTTCTCTGCTTCCAGCCGGTAGCCGGCGGTCAGTGCGTTCGTGAAACCGTAATTCTGCCGAAGCAGCAGTATGCCGCGGCCGGCGTCATAGCCATTATCTTGTGTTGAAGTGCGTTCGATACCGGCCTGAAAGGCATAGTCGCTCAGTCCTTGGGAAAGCAGCTGGCTGGCACCGTAAAAACTCTGCTGCAGGGTGCGCGTGCCGCCGAAGGGATCGTGGATCACCACGGTGACGTTGTTGGCGCCCGGCCCAAGTCCCAAACCGGAGAGATTGAATGGGCCAGCAGCAATCTGGCGTTGTCCGACTAGTACGCCGTTCTTGTAGATGTCCACCGTGCCTGGCGCCTGCAGTAGCCCACTGATAGTCGGCTGCGGAAAGGTAATCAGGTAGGGGTCAAGATCAAACGCCCTGACCAGTCCGATGCCACCAAGCAGCGCGGAACCGCCGAGCCCGTCGCTGGAGAAAGCGTATTGATCGCCAATGGTCAGGCGACGCAGATGGCTGCTGTCGTCGTATTCGAAGCGCGTGAGACCGCGGGAAAATCCCAGCGATTGACTCCATGACGGGTTGTCCCTGAGCAGCCACTGGCCATAGGCCACACCGCCGTCGAGGTATGCCGAAGCACTGCTGTCCTGCGTGCCCGCGTTGAGTGCGTAATTGACGAACAGGCTCGGTACTGCCGACGGCTTCAATACGGCGGCGCGTGGGTTCAGATTCAAACTGGTCGCTGCAAACGCATTCGCTGGCAGGTTGACCGACAATCGACCGGTCTTGTCGTCCAACTCCACGCTGCCTTTAGCGGCGTAGGTGGTGATGTCGACGAACTGCTTGGCGCCAATGCGTTCTTCGGCAATGCCCTCAAGCGGTATCGATGCGCGCTTCAGCGCATCCTCTTCAACCAGGATATGCGAGTCACGCACCAGTACGAAGGCGGTGCCGTAGCAGCTTCCGTTGACGCAGAAATCCAGCAGCATCTTGCTGGGCTGTGCCATGACGGTAGGTGAGCAGAGCAGCGAGAGCGCTATCAGTTTGAGCTGGTGCTCTCGCATGCCTCAGTGCCGTTGGTGGTGATGGAATGCTTGAGCGTCTGTGCCGGCGTTCCCGACCATGTCAGCGACACCGATGCAGCTTTGCTGCACACATCTCGGCTCAGCTTCAGGTCCAGGGTCCCGGTACTTCCCGCCAGCACGTAGTTGGCGACCAGGCCTTTTTGCAGCAGGGTTTTGCCGGTGCGATCGAGAACGGAAACCGAAACGCTCTGCGGGTCGAGCCGCTGATTACCATCGTTGCCAAGCCCCACCACCAGCTGGCTGCGATCGATGCTGCCGCTGCGGATCACGGGTTTGCGTTCGGCATGCTCCGGTTCAAGGAACACCGGCAGATTGATTTCGGTCAATACACGAATTTGTCCGCTCTTGGCCGAAGGATCGTTGGCCAGCCCCGGCAGCTCGTTGAGCAGCAGCCGGTAGCTGGCCTCCGTCGTGTCGACAACCTGCAGGCTCCCCACGCGCAGTTCAACGGTCTTCCCCGGCGCCACTTCCGCCAGCTCCGGTGTCACGATGAGATCATCGCTGGGATCGAGCTTCCATTTGCCATCGCCCTGCATCTGCCAGTGCATGCTCCGCACCTGCAGCCGCAACGTCGCATCGCCGCTGTTGAATACCGTGATGATGTCGGAGCGATGCTTTGCGTCGAGCTCCACCCGTGTGGGATTGATCGAGAACGTGGCGGCGTTGGCCAGTTCCGGTGCCGAACATAAGGCAAACACGATTCCTGCAATGGCATTGGCGTAGCGACTATTCATGCGAATTCCCCTGGACTATCGAACTTAAAATCGTGCAGGGGCGATCCTACTCCGCTTGCCAAAATCTAGAGCTCGATCAAAACACCAGCGAGGCAGTCACCGTATCGGTGTAGTTACCGGCAGGAACGTCGGTGCCGGCAGGCAGCGAGCCGTACGTAGGGAACACGAGCGCGGTGTTAACGCTGATGGACGTCTGCGCGGACGGCTCGCTGGCGGTGGCGTTGCCCCACTCGGTGGTGCCGCCGCTGGTTGTGTAGATGTCGTAAGGCAGCAGGCTTGTGCCGCTGACCATCTGTCGGGCCGGAGTGGTTGCGGTGGAGCCGCTGCTCTTGTTCAAGCCCTGATCGAGCGCGACGGTCACTGGCGTGCCCTTGGTGCATTTCGCGCTGACGCTGCCCTGAGCCAGAACCGCGGTGGTGCTGGTGGGATCGTAGTTGCCGAAGGCGATGGGCGACGTGCTGATGTTGCACGACTTGATCACCGTGGCGGTGACCTGAAAGCTCGCGCTGGTGGTGGCTGCATGCACATTGGCAACGGCGCCGGTCAGGCCGAGCAGGGCAACGGCGAACAGGGTTTTCTGGAACTTCATGACGCGTAACTCCGATGAGGTTTGAAGGCTTGCGGAGTCGTTAAGGCAATCGGCGTGCCAATGGCGGAATTTTTCAAAATTTGTCCACACGGTCCCGTACGGTGGGCGTTACACGGGGATTACAGCCCACTTCGTGAATGGGTTGTGCCGAAGCGAGCCGACCATTCGCGTCACGGAAAAGTGCGAAGTGCGTCACCTTTTCCGATATTTCATCACCTGAATTACACGAATTAGTGTGACTCCAATCACGAAACAGAGGATTATTGTCAAGCTTGCTTGACATGGAGCGCGTACGGAGCATAACGTGAGGATGTAAAGCTTGCTTGACACTTATCGGACGGGACCGTATGTGCATTCAGTCGCGGATTCATGATGTTCAAACCTTAAAGCGTTGGATTCCTTTTTCCAGGGCCACGCTCTCGCAGGCGGGACTCGATGGTCGCTTGTATAACGGCGCTTTCGGGAAACACCCATGCCTCGCTTGAAGGAAAAGCGCTATCAGCAGCGTGTGCTGCTCGCGATGACGGTCTACATCATCATGATGGTGCTGGTCTGGCCGCTGGTGCGAACGGCGAGCAGCCTGCCGTTTCGCTGGATGCTGGCGCTCGCGCCGCTGCCGCCGATGCTCTACGTGATCGCTCTGATGGCACGACGCATACGCGACAGCGATGAGCTGGAGCAGCGCACGCATCTGATCGGCCTGGGCGTGGCGACCGGCGTGGTCGCCACGTTGAGCCTGGTCGGTGGGTTTCTGGCCTCGGCTCAGCTACTGGCCCTGGATGGCAGCATCCTGATCTGGGTCTTTCCGGTCATGATGGCCTGCTATGGCATTACCCGCGGCTGGGTGGCGCAGCAGTACGGTCACGACCTGGGCTGCGATCCGGGCGGTGCCATGGCGCTGCACTGGCGCCTTAGCATCGCGGCGGCGATGGTCGGTTTCGTGGCGCTGTTCGCCTATCTGAAACAGGATGCTTTCCACGCGGGGTTGCTAGCGGGTACGGCTGGCGGCATCGCCCTCGTCGCGCTTGCGAAAGCGATCATCCTTTGGCGAAAGCGCCGTGACGGGCACACCGATGGCAACGCGTGACGCATGAATAACTCGGTACGCGAGCTGCGCGGCGAGCAGGGCTGGTCGCAGGCGGACCTGGCCGAGCGGCTGGACGTGTCTCGGCAGACGGTCAATGCGATCGAAACCGGCAAGTACGATCCCAGCCTGCCGCTGGCGTTCAAGATCGCCAAACTGTTCGACCGTTCGATTGAATCCATTTTTGTTCCGGGTGAGGGGTAGGGGGCATGGCTCTGAAAGGACGGTCGATTTTTCGCATCGGTGTCGTCGTGGTGGTGGCTGGCGTGCTCGCCTGGAATCACTTCCATGCGAAGGACGATTCGCTTGCCAGCGAACAGGTGCCAGCGATTGCACCGCAAAAGGATGCCGCGCCGGCGCCGCCGCGCACCTGGCAGCTCGGTTCGGTCACGCTCACCGCGTGCGAGCTTGGGCAACCCAACAGCGGACTCAGCACGGCGGCGTGGTGCGCCGATTTTCCGGTGCCGGAAAATCGCGACGATCCGCACAGCCGGATCATCAAACTGAAACTCGCCGTGCTGCGCACCAGCGCGCAGGTCCCCAGCCGCGACATGCTGGTGTTTCTCGCCGGCGGTCCGGGGCAGGCGGCGACCGCCGAAGCAAGCACGGTGGCCTCGGTGCTGCAGCCGCTGCGCGCGCATCGCGATGTGCTGCTGCTCGACCAGCGCGGCACCGGCGGCTCCAACGCGCTTACTTGCAAGGATACCGACGAGATCACCGCCAAGGATGACGAAGACAGCGACGACCTCGGCAAGATTCGCAGCGCCGCCGCGGCCTGCCTCAAGCAGATCAGCCCACGCGCGGATCCGCGCTACTACACCACGACGGTGGCGGCGCAGGATCTGGAGGATGTGCGCAAGGCGCTGGGCTCGCCGGCGTTCGATCTGATCGGCGTGTCCTACGGCACGCGCATGGCGCAGCAGTACCTGATGCATTACCCGGATGCAGTGCGCAGCGTGGTGCTTGACAGCAGCGTGCCCAATACACTCGCGCTCGGCGAAAGTTTTGCCGAGACGCTGGACGAAGCGCTGAAGCTGCAGTTTGCGCGCTGCACCGCCGAGCCGGCCTGCAAGCAGCGCTTCGGCGATCCAGACCAGACGCTGTATCAGCTACGCGATGCGCTGCGCGCCAACCCGCATACAGTGAGCTTTCGCGATCCGGAAACGTATCGGGCGGTCAAGCGCGTGTTGAACGAAAGCTCGCTGGCCAGCGTGGTGCGCATGTTTGCCTATACGCCACCGACGGCGGCATTGCTGCCGATGTCGATCGACGCGGCCGCGCACGGCGACGTCGGCCCGCTGTTGGGGCAGGCCAAAATTCTTTCCGGCGATCTGTCGGAGCTGATGGGCAGCGGCATGCAGTACTCGGTCATCTGCAGCGAGGATGCCGACCTGCTGACGCCACGCCCGCAGGACGAGCAAACCATCCTCGGCACCAAGATGGTCGATTCGCTCAAGGCGGTCTGTTCGGTCTGGCCCAAGGGCATGCGCCCGGTGAATTTCCACCAGCCGCTGAAGACCGACAAACCCGTGCTGCTGCTGGCCGGCGAGTACGATCCGGTCACGCCACCGCGCTACGCCGCAGAAATCGCCAAGGGTCTGCCCAACGCGCGCGTGCTGGTACTGAAGGGGCAGGCGCACAGCGTCATGGCGGCCGGCTGCGCGCCCAAGCTGATCAAGCAATTCGTCGAGAAGCTCGATCCCAAGGCGCTCGATGCCAGCTGCCTGGACCTGCTGCAGCCCACCCCGATTTTCATCGACTTCAACGGCTCGACACCATGAGGAGCGGTGCCATGAGACAACCCTATGTGCTGGTGAATGCCATGCTGTGGGCCGCAGCGATACTCGCGGCCGCTGTGCTCAACGCGTCGCACTTCCTTTCCCTGATCCTGCTGCCGATGCTGGCCACGCTATCGCAACTTGCGATCGGCCCGCGCACATGCCGCATCCGGAGACATATCTCGTGATCGAAGTCAGGGATCTGCATAAAGCCTTCGGCGTCGTGAAAGCCGTCGATGGCGTCAGCTTTATGGCGCGCGACGGCGAAATCACCGGCCTGCTCGGGCCCAACGGCGCCGGCAAGACCACGACGCTGCGCCTGGCGCTGGGCCTGATCGGGGCGGACGCCGGCACGGTGGAACTGCTCGGCCACATCCTGCCGGAACAGGGCGGTC
>CAIKJM010000472.1 GCA_903827735.1 uncultured Rhodanobacter sp.
ATCACCCGACCGACGATCCGGCCGGCATTGCCGCGGCGGTGCTGGACGGCCTGCTGTTCGGTATGGGCGACGCGGTGATCGGGATCAACCCCGCCGGTGACAGCCTGTCCGACTGCATCACCCTGCTCAAGCTGCTCGACGAGCTGCGCCAGCGCTTCGATATTCCGATGCAGTCGTGCGTGCTGTCGCACGTCACCACGTCGGTGCAGGCGATCGAGCGCGGCGCGCCGCTGGATCTGGTGTTTCAGTCGGTGGCGGGTACCGAGGGTGCGAATACCGGCTTCGGCGTCAACCTGTCGCTGCTGCGTGAGGCGCACGATGCGGTACTTTCGCTCGCACGCGGCACGGTCGGGCAGCAGGCGATGTATTTCGAAACCGGGCAGGGCAGCGCGCTGTCAGCGGGCCAGCATCACGGCGTCGATCAGCAGACGCTGGAGGTGCGCGCCTATGCGGTGGCGCGCGCCTTCGATCCCCTGCTGGTCAATACCGTGGTCGGCTTTATCGGCCCGGAATATCTCTACGACGCCAAGCAGATCATTCGCGCCGGGCTGGAGGATCACTGCTGCGGCAAGCTGCTCGGCCTGCCGATGGGCGTCGACGTCTGCTACACCAATCACGCCGAAGCCGATCAGGACGACATGGATGTGCTGATGCATCTCTTGGCCAACGCCGGCGTCAATTTCCTGATCGCGGTGCCGGGCGCGGACGATGTGATGCTGAATTATCAAAGCCTCTCGTTCCACGACGTGCTGGGCCTGCGCCACGCGCGCAGTTTGAAACCGGCGCCGGAGTTCGAGCGCTGGCTGGCGCAGATGGGCATGCTCGATAGCCGGGGGCGTTTGCCGCCGCCGCAGCCGGGCGGTATGCCGCTGCGGCGACTGCTCGGAGCGCCGACCGCATGAGTGAGCAGCGCGCCATCGACGAATCTGCCGTTGACGGACGCGTGGTTGACGATCTGGCGCACGATCCGTTTGCGCGCCTGCGTCAGTTCACCCGCGCGCGCATTGGGTTGGGCCGCACCGGCGATGCGCTGCCGACGAAAGAACTGCTGAAATTCCAGGCCGCTGCCAGTCAAGCACGCGATGCCGTGCACGCGGCGCTGGACGTCCCTGCGCTGCGCGCGGCGCTGGCGCCACGCGAATGCATTGAGGTCGGCAGTCGCGCCGCCGATCGCCAGACTTATCTCCTGCGACCTGACTGGGGCCGCGAATTGGGTAGCGGTGAGGCGGAACTCGATGCCGCGCGCGCCGACTACGATCTGGTTTTTGTCATTGCTGACGGCCTGTCCGCGCGTGCGGCGATGCATCACTCGGTCGCGATGCTGGACGCCTGCACAGCGCGCCTGAAGGAATGGACTATCGCGCCGATCGTGCTGGCGACTCAGGCGCGCGTGGGCCTGGGCGATGCGATTGCGCAGCGGCTCGGCGCGCGCATGGTCGCGGTGCTGATCGGCGAACGGCCGGGGCTCAGCGTGGCCGATAGTTTAGGCGTCTATCTTACGTGGGCACCGCAGCCGGGGCAGGCCGATTCGCTGCGTAACTGCATCTCGAATATTCATGCCGATGGACTCGGCTACGAACGCGCGGCCACGCTGCTGGCGTGGCTGGCTCAGGAAGCGCGCCAGCGAAAGCTGACGGGTACCGCACTCAAACCTGATCTTTCATCACAGGCAGGCATCTCGGATGAACACAGCAGCAGGCTTGAAGAAAACACTTAGCGGTTTCCACCTGTGGGGCATTGCCGTGGGGCTGGTGATCTCCGGCGAATATTTCGGCTGGAGCTACGGCTGGGCCAGCGCGGGCACGCTAGGTTTCCTGGTCACCGCGGTATTCATCACCGTGATGTATGTGACCTTCATCTTCAGCTATACCGAGCTGACCACGATGATTCCCTCGGCCGGCGGTCCGTTTGCCTACAGCTATCGGGCGTTCGGTCCCTGGGGCGGGCTGTTCGCCGGCTTCGCCACCGTGATCGAGTTCGTCTTTGCGCCGCCGGCCATCGCGCTATCGATCGGCGCGTATCTCAACGTGCAGTTTCCCGCGCTGGAACCGAAGCTGGTCGCCGTTGGCGCGTACGTGGTTTTTATGGCGCTGAACATCGCCGGCGTGACCATTGCGGCTACGTTTGAACTCATTGTTACTCTGCTGGCTATCGTCGAACTGCTGGTGTTTATGGGCGTGGTCGCGCCGGGTTTTGCCTGGCAGCATTTCACTGCCAACGGCTGGGCCGGGCAGGCGACGCTCGACGGCAAGGCGCTGGGCGGTATCGTCGCCGCGATTCCGTTTGCAATCTGGTTTTATCTGGCGATCGAAGGTGCCGCGATGGCCGCCGAGGAGGTGCGCGATCCGCGGCGCACGGTGCCGATCGCTTATATCGCCGGGATCGGCACGCTGGCGGTACTGGCGTTCGGCGTGATGCTGCTCGCCGGCGGCGTGGGCGACTGGCGCGCGCTGGCCAACATCAACGATCCGCTGCCGCAGGCCATGCGCGTGGTGGTCGGCAGCCACAGCGGCTGGCTGCATATGCTGGTGGCGATCGGACTGTTCGGACTGATCGCGTCGTTCCACGGCATCATCATGGGCTATTCGAGGCAGATCTTTGCGCTGGCGCGTGCAGGCTTTTTGCCAACTGTTCTGGCGCAGCTGGGCGTGCGCCGACGTACGCCACACTGGGCGATCCTGGCCGGTGGCGTGATCGGCGTGGCGGCGATCTACTCCGATCGCTGGGTGCAGATCGGCGGTCAGCCGCTGACGGCCAACATCGTCACGCTGTCGGTCTTCGGTGCAGTGGTGCTGTATCTGATCTCGATGCTGGCGCTACTGCGTTTGCGGCGCACCGAGCCGGCGCTGGAACGGCCGTTTCGTGCGCCGTGCTATCCGTGGTTTCCCTTTATCGCGCTGGTAACTGCGCTGATCTGTCTGCTCACCATGGTGTTCTACAACGCCGTGCTGTTTGCGATCTTTGTGGGGTTGTTTGTGCTGGCTGCCGCGTATTACCAACTGGTGGTGCGCCCGCGGATCGCCCGAGGGCAGCCTGGCGACTTCACCGGCCGCCGCTAATTGTCTTGGCGCGGCGAAACCGTCACGCTTGCCGGCATTGACCGTCACCCTGGCTCGCAATGACAAGCACCAAATTCTGGGCGATTTGCCGCGTCGTTATCAACGTATTGGTGGCGCTGGTCGCTTTTTTTTCTGGCCTCTGGGGCGCCATGGCGCTGTGGTTTCAGCTGCCTGGCGGCGTGGTGGTGCGCGCACTAGGCAGCGCGCTGTGGGCGATCCTGATCGTTTCGCTGTTTGCTTTTGCGATCAGCCGCCGAAGCTGGCTGCCGCTGCTTTTTTATGGGCTGGCGTTTGTCGCGTTGATGGCATGGTGGTCGACCATTGCGCCCTCCAATAACCGCGTGTGGGCGGATGACGTAGCGCAGCTGATGAGCGGCACCGTCGACGGCAGCAAGGTCACCTTGACCAACGTGCGCAACTTCACCTGGCGCACCGAGGCGGATCACGACATCCGCTGGGAGACGCGCACCTACGATCTTGATCACATCGCCTCCGCCGATGCCGTGCTGTCGTACTGGGGCAGCAAGGAGATTGCCCACGCGATGATTTCTTTCGGCTTCGACGACGGTCGCCACGTGGTGTTCTCCGTCGAGATCCGCAAGAAGCGCGGCCAGCAATATTCGGCCATCGGCGGCTTCTTCAAGCGCTTCGACATAATCCTCACGGCCGCCGACGAGCGCGACATCATCGCAGTGCGCACCAACGTACGCGGGGAGGACGACTACCTGTTTCCGCTGACGATGAGCAAGCAGGTGATGCGCGAGCTATTTCTGTCGTACGTCCATGCCGCCAACGAGCTGGTCGCCACGCCGGCGTTCTACAACACGCTGACCTCCAACTGCACCACCATCGTCTACCGCATGGCCAAGCGGCTGGACCCGGGATTGCCGTACGACGTGCGATTGCTGATCACCGGCTACCTGCCGGAATATCTTTACGAGATCGGCGCGCTGGACCAAAGCGTTTCCGTCCAAGACTTGCGTCGCCGCGGCCGCGTCACCGACCGGGCCAGGGCCAGCTTGCCGACAGACGACTTTTCGAAGGTCATCCGTGTTGGGTTGGGCGGGCCTTAGCGTTTGCTTGCGCGCAGGCGACGTCAGGCGGCGACGCGCCTGCGGTCCAACGCGAACGACCACAGCAGCACGCCGATGCCGACCAGCGAGAGACCCAGTCCGACCCAGCCGGTGGACGTCCATCCGTAGCCCGCCGCGATGGCGACACCACCGAGCCACGCGCCGAGCGCATTGGCGATATTGAACGCGCTGTGGTTCAAGGCGGCGGCCAGCGACTGGGCATCGCCGGCCACGTCCATCAGGCGCGCCTGGAAACTTACCGTGACCATGGTGCAGATGCCGATCAGAAATAGCACCACGACCATGGCCGCCGCCGAGTGCGCCACAAAGACCAGGATGGTCAGCATCAGCGCCGTAAAAGCGTACATGCCGATCATCGTGCCCTTGAGCCAGCGGTCGGCCAGCTTGCCGCAAACCACGCTGCCCACCACCATGCCGATGCCGATCAGGCTCAGCATCAGCGGAACGCGCGTCAGCGGCAGATGCGTGACTTCTGTCAGCAGCGGCGTGATGTAGCTGTAAACCGCAAAGATGCCGCCGAAGCCGATACCCGCTGCAAGCAGCGTCAGCCAGACCTGCGGCTGTTTCAGCGCACCCAATTCGGTGAGCGCGCTGGCATGCTTGTCGGCTTTCACCGCGGGTACAAACACGTAGATCATCGCCGCGGTAAGAAAGGCGATCACCGCCACCGCCATGAACGTCGAGCGCCAGCCAAACGTCTCACCCAGCCAGGTCGCTGCCGGCACGCCGAGCACGTTGGCCACGCTAAGTCCCATGATCACCTTGCCGATCGCTTCGCCGCGCTTCGACGGCGGCACCATCGCGGCGGCCACCAGCGAGGCCACGCCGAAATACGCGCCGTGCGGCAGGCCGGCTACAAAGCGTGACACCAGCACCGCCGTGTAGCTGTGGAAAATCGTCGTCGCAAAATTGCCCACGGCATAGAGCAGCATCAGGCCGATCAGCAGCGCCTTGCGCGGCGTTTTCGCCATCAGAATCGTGATCGCCGGCGCACCCACCACCACGCCGAGCGCATAGGCGCTGATCAGATGGCCGGCCTGCGGCACGGAGACTCCCAGGTCTCCGGAGATTTCGGGTAGCACGCCCATTGCGGCGAACTCAGCCGTGCCGATCGCCAGACCGCCCAGCGCCAGCGCCATTTCAGCAATACCGACCCCATGCGGAGCAACGGCGCGGATGCCGGATTCGGCGGTAAGGGGGGATGCCATGGCAACAGGTCCTTGAAAAGCGCAGCGTGGTCAAACACCAGCCCAGCGGACCTGTTTGAGACGGTGCCTAGTTTAACCTGTTGCGCTGCCGCATGAGATCGTCAGACCGAGGGAATCGTGCCGCCGTCGATCACGGATTTCGGCTGCATCGATCGAGGCGGCGCTATTGGACACCACCAGCGCTATCCAAGCGCCGACTCAGTCCGGCGAGTCGAAGCGCCTCGTTCCGCGCAAGACATTGAACAACTGATAGCCGTCCATATCGCTCCTTGGCTGCGCTAGGAGGAACTCTACGACGGTGGAGCGGTCAATCTCTGGGGAGTGCCAGTGGAAGGCCAGGGTGAGACCAGAACTGAAATTAGTCACCCATCTAAGCGAATCCGGTCGCCGGATCTCCGTGTGGATCGTGGTGATCGCGTGCCATCTGGGTTTGCTGATGCTTTTTCTGCAGCCCGCTGGCGACGAGTCGGATACGAAACCGCTGGCGAAAGATAAGGAGCATGCGTTGTTGCTTCGATTCCTCTCCTTACCACCCCCATACGCGCCGCCCGTCACTCCGACCACGCGCCAGGTTTTCAGAAGCCCACGCCCTCGGGCCGTTGTACCGACGCGGCATACGGCCGTATCTAGCGTTCAAAGCCCGGTCGAAGTGGCGGCTCCGTCGTCGGTTGAAGCGCATACGATGCCAACCGAGCCTATGTCGACGGAGGCGCCAAACGAAGCCGATGCGAACAGCGACGGTGGCTTTGGGCAGCGTCTGCGTGAAGCGCAGCACGGCTCCGCGATTCACGGCGTGCCGGGTTCCGACAATGCCTTTGTCCCCGGCATCCATTTCGTCAATCCCATGGACCAGGGTATCGGCGCTGTAGTGCGCCAGGCGCAGCGCCTGTTCGGTGTCAAAATCCGCCAATGCATCGATGTCGATGCGTGGCGAAAGCTGACGACGCAGGAGCTGGTTACGCGCCATATCTCGCCCGACGACGTGGATCGCGAAGATGAAAAATATCAATGCAATGCGCCGCCCGGGCTGCATTTCTAGGCAAGCACCGAAACCACGGTTGTGCGCGCGCAATGAAGGTATCGTTGCGTGCAACCGTATCGGCCCATGTGCTGATCACTATGGACGCCTGGGAACACCCATGAGCTCAGCGGAAAACTTTGTCGCGGCGCGAGATCTGCTTCTGCGTCATCGCACCGATTACCAGCGGGCGTACGACGAATTTCATTGGCCGCAGCTCGACGATTTCAACTGGGCGCTGGATTACTTCGACGTGATGGCCAACGGCAACGACGATACCGCGCTGTGGATCGTCGATGCTGTCGAACACGAGGGCTGCCGTTTTTCATTCGCCCAGATGGCCGAACGCTCCTCGCGCGTCGCCAACTTTTTACGCGGCGTGGGCGTCGGGCGCGGTGATCGGTTACTGCTGATGCTGGGCAATCAGGTCGAGCTGTGGGACGTGATGCTGGCCGCGATGAAGCTCGGTGCCGTCGTGCTGCCGGCATCCACCCAGCTGTCCACCGCCGATATCGCCGATCGCGTCAGCATCGGCGCCGTTCAACATGTCGTGGTCAGCAGCGTGGAGTTGCACAAGTTCGACCCGATCGATGCGACGTTGGGACGGATTTCGGTCGGCGATCCGCGCGATGGGTGGATCGATTTGCTGCAGGGCTATGCATCCTCGGCGGTCTTCGTTGCGGATGCGCCGACCCGCGCCACCGATCCGATGCTGTTGTATTTCACCTCCGGCACCACGTCCAAGCCGAAGCTGGTGGCGCACACGCATCAGAGTTATCCGGTCGGCCATCTGTCGACCATGTACTGGATCGGCCTGCGGCCGGGTGACGTCCACTGGAACATCAGCTCGCCCGGCTGGGCCAAGCACGCGTGGAGCTGCTTTTTTGCACCGTGGAATGCGCAGGCCTGCGTATTCGTTTTCAACTTTCCGCGTTTTGTGCCAAAGGATGTGCTCGAGGTGCTGGTGCGCTGCCAGGTCACCACCTTGTGCGCGCCGCCGACGGTCTGGCGCATGCTGGTGCAGGAGCCGCTTGCGTCGTATCCGATCAGCCTTCGCGAAATCGTCGGTGCCGGCGAGCCGCTGAATGCCGAGATCATCGAGCGGGTTCGCCAGGCGTGGGGAATCACCATACGCGACGGCTTCGGTCAGACCGAAACGACCTGCGTGATCGGCAATTCGCCCGAGCAGCTACTGGTGCCCGGATCGATGGGGCGTCCGTTGCCCGGTTATCGTGTCGCCCTTGTCGATGCCGACGGCCAGCTGGCCGAGGAAGGTGAAATCGCGCTGCCGCTTGAAGCGCGCCCGCTCGGACTGATGGCCGGCTATGCCAACGATGCGCAGGCCACCGCGCACGCAATGCGCGACGGCTATTACCGCACGTCCGATATCGCGATACGCCGCGACGATGGCTATTACGTCTACGTCGGGCGCGCCGATGACGTCTTCAAATCGTCCGACTATCGGCTCAGCCCGTTCGAGCTCGAGAGTGTTCTGATCGAGCACGAGGCAATCGCCGAAGCGGCCGTCGTGCCCAGCGCAGACGCGCTTCGGCTCTCTGTGCCCAAAGCATTTGTCACGTTGCGGCAAGGCTTCGAGGTCGGACCAGAACTTGCGCGCAGCGTATTCCGTTTCTCCCGCGAAAAGCTCGCGCCGTACAAGCGCATCCGCCGCCTGCAGTTCAGCGAGCTGCCCAAGACCATTTCGGGGAAAATTCGACGCGTGCAGCTGCGTCAGCAGGAGCTTGCGCGCACGAGAGATCCCGCACGCTTGCCCGATGAGTACTGGGAAGAGGATTTCCCCGACTTGCGCTAACGGCATCCGAGGTAGTTTGCGCTTACTGGGCTTGCGCGGTGGAAAAGTGAAGCGAATTCTACTCGCGCTTCTCGGGTTGAATCATCACCCCAACCACGGCGCCCGAGACGCGATTAATCGCCAGTAGACGGATATGCACCTTGTCGTTCAGCACCGGCCCCTTCGACCCGTACGGCCGCGGTACCACCACGTCCACGCCGCAGTCGAGCCGCGCAAGCCATCCATTATGAGTTGCCGAACTGAGAACACCCGCGTGGATCTGCCCTGACGCCAACTCTTTCGGCACTTCTTGTTTGATGACTTACACCGTTTTGATCTGATGGCTGATGCGCCAGTATGACGAGAATCCGGCCCCATAGCAGTTTTGCCGGTTTCTTTCTCGTGACCGGCCTAGCGATCTTGCCAAATTCCCCTTCATCGGTCCTTGATGCGACTGGCGCCTATGCTGGCGACCAGGAATCTCAAAAGAGAGCAGTGCCATGATCGATAAAGACGATCCGAGCAAGGTCAACCAGAGCAATCCCAAGCCAGGCGATAAAGGCGCGGCTGGTGTCGATGGTGAAGTGGGCGGGGAGGGACGCGACCCCGCATCAGGCTCCGGAGGCAGCGGTGGCGATGACAGCAATCGCACGTCTGGACACGACGAGGATGGCAAGCCCAAATCGCCTTGAGCGCCCCTCTGAAATTAGCTGGCGAGGCGAGCTTTTTGCATTTGGTGCCCGGAGCGGGAATCGAACCCGCATAGCCTTGCGGCCGAGGGATTTTAAGTCCCTTTTCATGCAGTCTCAGGGAGTCCGACCACGGGCCATGTATTGGTATAAGTATATGAAATAATTGGATATACATGTATCATGGCGTCTCACCCGATCTTGCACAATCCTGCGCAAAACGGGCACCAAGTGGGCACCAAAATGTCAGGTAAGTCAGGATCCGGTCTGCTAACAGCGCGTCAAGTAGCGAGTCTTGGAATAGGTTGCTGGGCAACGGATAAAGGCGCACGAGGAGCTGGTGTGCTTCAGGTTAGAAAGCTATCGGATGGCTCTCCTGCTTTTTACTATCGTTACACCGACTTAAACCAGAAGCGAGTGCGAATAGTGATCGGCACCGGTCTGGACCTAGCTGCAGCACGCAGGAAAGCTGCCGAATTTTCTCGGCAGTATCAAGACGGTAGCGGTCGTGATCTTCGCAACAGGCTCAGCACCCAACAACGAGAATACAAGAGGCTTCTTGCTGACGAGGAAGCAAAGAAATCTGCGCACGAGGCTGCAAATCGATCAACGCTCGGTGCGCTTCTCAACGCTTACGTTGACCAACTGAAGCACGACGGGAAAAAGAGCGCCGGCGCAGTCCAATCGGCCTTTAAGCGTCATGTGATCGACGCTTGGCCAGATTTTTGCCGAACCCCAGCCAACCACGTCACCACCGATAATTTGATAAGTGTCTTGTCTCTTGTGACAGGCGCAGGCAAGTTGCGCGAGGCAGCCAAGCTACGAAGCTATCTGATGTCTTCGTATAAGGCCGCTATCGGAGCAAGGCAGGACGCTCGGGCATCTTCAAGTCTCCGAGATTTAAAAATCACGCAGAACCCTGCTCGAGACCTTGTCACAATCAATGGCGCGAGCAACGCGAGGGAACGTGCTTTATCCGTGCCTGAGCTTCAAGCCTACTGGAAGACGATTTGTGCGATAGAAGGAAGCGATGGGGCGTTACTTAGGTTTCATTTATTAACAGGAGCTCAGCGGATCGAGCAGATCGCCAGAGTTAAGATTGATGAATACGACCCTGACTCAAAAACAATTTTGATATGGGACGGAAAAGGGCGCAGGTCCACTCCTCGTCGGCATGTCGTCCCGCTTGTCCCAGCCGCGATTCAAGCAATGCAGAAAATGGGCAATGAACTTGGTCCATTCGTTTGGACCGTAACGAGAGGAGCAAGCGGAGCGTCATATGCTTCTCTTGCGCGACGGATTCTTGAAGTGACAAAAGCGATGACAGGGGCTGGGGAACTTCCCAAGGGCGCATTCACTGCTGGTGATCTGCGCCGAACCGTGGAAACGCGGTTAGCTGCTCTCGGTGTTAGTAAGGACGTGCGCGCTCAGCTACAGAGTCACGGACTAGGTGGCGTGCAAAGTAGGCACTATGACATGTACGAATATCTGCATGAAAAGCGGAGAGCGCTAGAGTCGCTTCACGATCTTATGAATGCTTGAATGGTCGAGAAAGTTAGCAAAGCGATTCCTGCTTCAGATCGGATCGACTGGATAAACCGCGAGAGGGTTTTCATGCCGCTTCGTTTAACGACAGAGTGTTAGGCCTGGCGTTTGCTCGTTCGGATACCCATGCTTGAACTTCCGACCGCAACCAGCCCACCGCTGCCGTCCCTATCTTAAATTGGCGAGGGAATGACCCAGCTTCCACCATTCGATAGATACTGGCACGCGAGAGACATATCACTCGCATGACCTCGGGCAAACGCATGATGGTTGGGTATTCGGTGCTGATGTTGTGCATATGTCGGTCCTCTGTCGCTGGTTGACGTGATGTTCCGGCAACGACGTGGTCGACTTGCCACTTCAATTATAGTCAGCGATGACTTAATTGATGGTTTGCTTAAGAAAATTTTCCTAGCAACGGTTCCCATTTTAAATAAATGGCTAGAATTGGCCGCATCAAAGTCCAACAAACATGAAACCTACTGCCGATTTGATGGCGCCATAAGCGTTTGCGCCGTTCGCAGTTAGCGTTGAGCCGGGGTGGGTTGCCAGCTTGCTGCTCTCTGGTCAGAAAATAACCTCCCGCTAGCTTCCACGAACTGCATCGTATAGGCATCGACTTCGAGCACTGACTTCGAAGTCGCAGTAAGTGCCCAGCAGCTCGCCTTCGCTCATGACGATCGCAGCGTATTGCTCAGGGGAACCTTTGTAGAACCGCAGGGAAGATAGTTCAGTCGGCACGGCTGCCTCGATCATGGCAAGAGCTGCCCTGGCCCTATCACGTTCACCTCGCCGACTTCTTATTTTTTCGCTGGCCGCAAGCAATTGGCGCCGTTTACTCGCCTCTTCTTCCGTTCGGACAAAAACATCCATAAACACATTTAACATTTTCCCGCCGAACCAAACTGGTAGACCACACCGCGTCACATAGTCGTCCCAAATTGGCATGTGTGTTGCTG
>CAIKJM010000473.1 GCA_903827735.1 uncultured Rhodanobacter sp.
CATGCCCAGGCTGGCGACGGGAATCGATTCCACCAGCCCACCGCTATGCGCGCCCCATAAAAAGCCGCCGCCGTGCAGATTGATCAGCACGCGATGCCTCTGCGCCGCGGATACGCCGCCTGCGGGTAGCACGACATCGGTCGGCACGCCGCCGATGATTTCCGCATGCGTCGTCACAGGGTAGATCTTCCGCATGCGGTTGGCGCGGTCGGTATTGATCTTGTCGTAGAACGTGCGGCTTGACGCGATGCCGAGCGCCAGCGAAGGCGTTTTCTTGCCGTCTTCCAGCACGTGCTGGAACATCGCCGCCGCTTCGGGCGAGGCGTAGCTCGAGTAGGGAATGGTGAACGCGGGTCCCGTCGCGGTACCGCTCTTGTCGATGGCGGGCGGCGTATCGGCAAGCGCCGCAGCGCTGCACAGGAAGGCAACTGTCGCGATGGACAAAGTGTGCAGGCGGATCCGTTTCATGGTGCATTTGCTCGTCGTTTTATGGAATGCGAAATCGTTTTTTTCAGCGAACCGTTCGCGTAAGCCGGGTCTTGCCGGTGGCATCGCGATCGATGGTGATGTCGTAGGTGATACCGCGAAAGCGAACGTGCTTCAGCGTCAGCGATTTCCATGACGACGGCAGTACGGGCGCATAGGCCTCGACCAGGCCCGCCTGATCAATACGCAGGCCGCTGAACCCGTAAACCATGTTTTGCAGCAGCCCCGCGCTGGCGGTGAGGAAATAGCCGGTGTTGTTGGTGGCGGTTTCAGTGCGCACGTTGAACGGCGGCTTGATCACATCGGCCGTTATATTCCGCTCGAACCATTCGCTGGCCCCGGCCGCGTCGCCCAGCGTGGCGGCAGCGATCGACGTGGGCGCCAGGCCCATGCTGTTGGGGTCGCGGTGCGAGCGCGTGATCGGGCTCAGCGCATAGTCGTAATCGTGCCGGCGTAAGGCTTGCGTCATCGGAAAATCCAGCGAGGGATACGACAGCATGGGCAGCGAGCTGCCGCCCCACGAATCCATGTCGTGCGGCACGCTTTCGTCGAAGTCGAGGTGATGGCCATCTTTCTTGGAGAACGGAATCAGCATGCGTGCGGCGATATCCGACCAGCGCGGGTCGGGCGCGTCGCCGACGATTGCCGACGCCGTGGTGGCGATGTTCAACGCCTTCGCGGCCGAGGCGTTGGTGAAGGTGTCGTTCGGCACGTCGTTGTAATCCTCGTCGACCGAGGTGACGTGCAGGATTTCGTAGCGCTGTTTTTCCGCGCTATAGCTTGCGCGGCTGGCCCAGAATTTGGCGACGTCGCGGATCACCGGCCAGCCATGCTCTTTGAGCCAAACCTTGTCACCACTGGCCAGGTAGTACTGCCACTGCGCGATGGCGATATCGGCATTAACGTGGATCTCGCGCTCGCCCAGCACGCGCGCGAAGTAGGGCGTCTGTTCGGAGCCCTTCTCGGGGTCGGCTTCCCAGGGATACATCGCGCCCTGGAGCCCGCGTTCGCGCGCTCGCTGTTGCGCGGCGTGCAGCGTGCGGTCGCGGAACATCACCAGCGACTTCGCCCGCTGCGGGTGCAGCAGCAAGAGTGCGGGGAACACCCACGAATCGCTGTCCCAGAACGCGTGCCCGGCGTAACCCGGCGTCATCGCGCAGGCGCCGATCGGCCAAGCGGTGTCGGCGGTGGAATTGGACAGCAGGTAATAGAGGTCCGAATGCACGATCTGCTGCGCTTTCGGATCGCCGTCGATCTGGACGTCCGTTTGCCACAGCGTATGCCACGCCGCCTGATGCGCGTTCAGTAGCGCGGCAAATCCTCGCGCACGGGCCGCGCGCGCCAGCTCGAGGTCATCGCGCGCGTCGCCGCCCCAGTTCTCGCGCGAGGCGGCGACGTATTTGGTGAACGTATAGGTCTGGCCTTTGGCCACCTTGATGTGCAGATTCAGTGCGAGCCGGTAGTCACTCTTGTAAAACGCGACGTCGACCGGCTTCAGCTGTTCGGGCAAACTGATTGCTGCGGCCTCGGCCATGCGCAAACCTTGTTCCGCGCGGGCGTCGAGCGACAGCGTCAGGTCCGTCGCGTCACCCTGGCTGGCGAGCACGTGGGTATCGCCGTGGTACCAGAGCGCGGCACGATCGGAGGTGGCCGGCGCGATCGGCTCCAGCTTCATATTGTGCGCGGCGACCGCCTCCTGCATCTGCGCGCCGGTCAGCTTTCCCAGCGGCATGCGCGGTTGATACGGCGCCCAGGTATTGAGTGCGAAGGACAGTTCGACGATGCCGTCGAAATCCGGCGTGATCGACAGCTGGGTGGCCGCCAAGTGCGGCGACGCCTGGCTGACGAAGGTCGTCACGGAGACGTCGGTGGCACGGCTGTGATCGATATAGCGATAGCGCGTGGTCAGCGTGGCATCGTGCAGGTTCAGCACCTGCCGGTAGTTCTGGAATGCCGCCGGCGCCAGCGCAACCTGATTCATCCAGAAATGGCCGGCGCTGGAGTTGCCCGTGCTGTAGTCGATCTCGGTCCAGCCGGGTATGGCGGCGGGCCGCGAAAAGTCGTCCCTGGTGTAATCCATCAAGGCGACCATGTAGGCGAGATTGCCTTCGGTGCCGCGTGGCGCGGTCATGGTCGAGAAATAGCCGTTGGCCAGCTGTCCCGGAAAGTATGTGGCGAAATCGTTCGAGCTGGCGCTCAGCAGAAAGCTCGGGTCTGCGGAGGCAAACGAGGGCACAGCTGGGTACATGGACAGCAGCGACGCCAGCGCGATCCATCTGAGCCTCGGCCGCGCTGACCTCATACGTTTTTTCCGTGGGTATCTGGCAACACGTCGAAGGCCACCGTCAGACGCGCACGATCGCCGGTGAACGGCACCGTGCCATGCCACAGGTACGAGGGAAACAGCACCAGCATGCCGACCTCGGGGCGCAACAGATGTTCGGCGGGTAGCGCCGGAGTCGTCGTAACGCCCGGCGCGCCAAACGCCAGGCAGCCTTCTGGCGTCGATGACGTGGCAATGCTGTCGGGTAGGTCGATGTAGCAGGCGGAGGAAATCCATCCGCGGGGATGCACGTGGTTGTTATGGAAGCCCGACGTGCGTAGCCGCACCGACCAAGCGCCGTTGAATCGGTAGCCGCCGCAGTTGCGACGACGTATCGGGTCGGAGCCTCGGCCGATCTGCGCGAGGTACTGACGTATCGGTGTGTCGAAGGCGGCGAACAGCGCCTGGATGACCGGGTCGCTGCTGCGTGCCAGATCGTCGGTCGTTTCAGTGCCATGGCGCAGCGACTGAAACAGCAGCGGATGTCCGTTCGCCGGATGCAGCCGGTCGAGACTGCGTTTGAGATCGGCCAGAAAGCCGGCCATATCCGTCCACGGTGCGGGCGCCTGCAGTGGCTGGGGGACAACCAGCTGCGCGTAATCGCACAGCTCGTCGTAGCGCGGATCGTCGAGCAGGCGCCACGCCGTGGTTTGCAGCGCGATGAGATATTGGTCGTCCGGCGTGTGCGATAAAAGTTCTTCGGTCTGCGCCAGCGCTTCGCGTGCGTCGCCCACGCCGAGCAGCGACGCTACGCGTAGATTCTTTGCCGGCTCGTTGGCTGGCGACGCGCGTAGCGCGCGCTCGGCAAGCGCCAGCGATAACGATGGGTCGAATTCCAAAGCCGCCAGACCTGCACGCACCAGGAGCGCGGGCGCCGCTTGCGGCTTGCCAGCCTGTTCGGCCAGGCAGGCATACGCGCCGCGCGCGTCGCCGGCACCCTGCAGAATGGCCGCCTTGGTGGCGCGCAACGTGTCGTCGTTAGCAAACGTCTGCAGCGCCTGATCGAGCATGGCCGTGGTCTGCGTAGCGTCACCCGTGCGCATCCACACCAGCCGGGCCAGATGGTTTTGCGCTTCGACGTGGCGAGGGTTCTGCCGCAGGCAATCGCGCAGCGCCGCCTCGGCGCGATCGAACTCGCCCAGACCGATAAGGCTGCGAGCGTGGGTGAAGCAAGCAGCCGCCGTGTGATGTCCCCGGATCAGCGCGGAATGAGCCACTTGCTCGGCCTCCGCATGCCGGTTCGCGGCATCGAGCGCAATGGCTAGCGCGTGCGCGGCGGCCGGGCTACTGGGAGATATTTCGGAGCGTCGACGGTAGATCGCGATTGCTTCCTCGTGGCGGCCCAGCGCCGCTAGCGCTGTCACGTGCTGCGTGACCAGTTCGACCTCGGCGTTTTCCACAGCGCAAAACGGCGCGACTATGGCGAGTGCTTCGCTCGCGCGCTGTGCGCCGTTGTAATGGCGCGCCAGCGCCAGCGCGGCTTGGGGCATGCGTAGCGCGGCGCGCTGCAGCAGCGGCTCGGCCTCATCGCCGCGGCCGCGGCTCAGCAGCAGTTCGCCCAGCGTGGCCAGCGTCGGTGCCCAATTCGGATCTTTGACCAGCGCTCGGCGCAACAGTGCTTCGGCGTCGTCGATATCGCCGAGGGCCTGCTTGGTTCCGGCCAGCAGACGCAGCGGCTCGACCGCCTCGGGATGTTGCGCGACCAGCTCGGCGAGTCGATCGTGCGCGTCCCGCAGGTCGCCCGATTGCAACAGGGCGCCGACGCGGCGCATGGATTCGAGCAGGTCGGGCGGCAAGGGCTCCATCAGCCGTAGATGTTTCGGCCGTTACGCGAAACCGCCGCACCGGCGAAGCGAGAGCAGCTGGCGCGAGCGATGATAAAAATCGTCATAGCGCCCTTCGCGTCAGCCGGGCCTTGCCTGCCGCATCGCGATCGACCGTGATGTCGTACAGCTTGCCGCGAAAGCTGATGTGCTTCAGCGTCATCGATTGCCAGCTCGGCGGCAGCGCTGGGGCATGGGCCTCGGTGAGGCCGCTGTCATCGATACGCAGGCCGCTGAGTCCGTACACCAGACTCTGCACAAAGCCGGCCGAAGTGGCGAGGATGTAGCCGGCGTTATTCGAGGCGGTCTCGCTGCGCACGTTGTAAGGCGCCTTGAGAAAGCCGACCAGGTTGCGCTGCAGCCACTCGCCGGCAGTCTTGCCGTCGCCCACCTCGGCAGCCGCGGTGGCCAGCATCACCATCATCATTTCGTTGGGGTCGTTGCCGTGCACTTTCAGCTCTTCCAGCTGGAAGGCGAAGTCGTTCCGACGGATTTCCGGCGACATCGGCAGATCGAGATTGGGATACATCAGCCATGCCAGTGACGAACCCATCCAGGTGATCTTGTCGTGCGGCACCGAGGCATCGAAGTCGAGATGGCGCTGCGCCTCGGCATCGAACGGGATATACATCTTCCTGGCGATAGCGGCCCACTGCGCATCGGGCGTGGCACCGACCTTGAGCGCGGCGGCGGTCGCGATGTCCAGCGCCTTGCGCGCGGCAGCGTTGGTGAACGAGTCGTTCGGCACGTCGTCGTAGGCTTCATCGGGCGACGTGACGTGCAGGATTTCGTAGCGGTCGTTGGCCTTGTCGTAAGTGACGCGACTGACCCAGAAATCGGCAATCGCCTTGATCACCGGCCAGCCGTTCGCCTTGAGCCACGCGTCATCGCCGCTGGCCAGGTAGTACTGCCATTGCGCGATGGCGATGTCGGCGTTGACATGCACCTCGCGGAACACCCCATAGGCGAAGTGCGGCGTGTAGTCCTTGCCGGTTTCCGGATCGGCCTCCCACGGATACATCGTGCCCTTGACGCCGTATTGCGCGGCGCGCTCGCGCGCCGGCTGCATCGTGCGGTGACGGAACATTACGATCGGCTTGGCCCGCTCCGGATGCAGCAGCAGCAGCGCGGGGAACACCCACGAATCGGAATCCCAGAACGCGTGGCCTGCGTAGTTCGGCGTCAGCGCGCAGGCGCCCATCGGCCATGCCGTGCCGGTGGTGGAGTTGGACAGCAGATAGTAGAGATCCGAATGCACGGCCTGCTGCACCTTCGCGTCGCCATCGATCACGATGTCCGACTGCCACAGCGCGTGCCAGGCGGATTGGTGGTCGGCGAGCAGCTTGTCGAAGCCCGTGCGGCGCGCTTTTTTCGCGAGCGCGACGGTAACCGCCGCATCGCCGCCCCAGCTCTCGCGCGACACCGCCACGTATTTGGTGAAGGTATAGGTCTGGCCTTTCTTTACCGGTACCTTCAGATTCAGCGCCAGCTGATAGGTGCTTTTGTCAAGCGTGATGGCGCTGGGCTCGATGCCCTTGGGCAATTCGATCGCAGCCGCCTCGGCCATGCGCAGACCCTGCTCAGCCTTGCCGTCAAGCTGCAGGGTGAGCTCCGTCGTGCTGCCGCTCTCGTTCGAGACGCCGGTGTCGCCGTGGTACCAGACCGGCGCGCGGTCGGCGGTGCGATAGTTGACCGGCTCGGTCACCGACATGTTGTTGGCAGCGACGGCGGCCAGCATCTCGTCGCCGGTCATCTTTCCGATCGGAAAGCGGGGCTGGTGCGGCGCCCAGATATTCAGCGGAAAGGAAAGCTGCACCGTGCCGTCGAATTCCGGCGTGATGCTGATGCGCGTGGCCGCCAGATGCGTGTCCGCCTGGCTGACGAAGGTGGTGATGGCGATGTGCGTGGATTTGCCGCCGTCGTCGGTATAGCGGTAGCGCGTGGTCAAGGTGCCGTCATGCATGTCCAGCGTCTGCTGGTAGTCGCCGAAAGCTTTCTCGCTGAGCAGGGTGCGATTGAGCCAGAACTCGCCGGCGCTCGATTTGCCCGTGCTGTAATCGATGCCGCTCCACCCGGGTATCGCTGCTGGTCGTGCGATATCGTCCTTGGCGTAATCCATGAAGGCGACCATATACGCGGGATTGCCTTCGGTGCCGCGCACCGAGGTCATCGTCGAGAAATAGCCGTTGGCCAGGTAGCTGGGAAAGTAGTTGTCGAAATTCTTCGACGTGGCGCTCATGACGAAGCTTGGGTCTGTCGCGGCGTGCGCTGCCGGAGCCGCCAAAGCCAGCGCCACGATCAGAGGGGACAGCAGTCGATGAGCTAGCGTCATGGTATTTCCGTATGTATGTATGGGGCCGCAGTCGCTGGCCCGGCGTTGAGGCGCGCATGCAATCGCACGATTATTTGCCGGCCAGGTTCAGCGTGATCGGCGCGGGACCACCGGCGCGGTCCGTCTCGCGTTTGAAAAAGAACAGCGTGATCAGGACCAGACCCATCGGCACCAGCGAAAAATAAAACGCGTGGATGCCGTCGAAGCTGGCGAAGACCCGCGCCGTGATGTACGAGCCCAGCGTGCCGCCAAGCGCCGAGAAAACCACGATCAGTCCGGTCATGGCCGCATGCATGGGCTTGGGCAATGAGCTCAGCGCTACTGAATTGATCACCGGATAAATCGGCGCCATCAGCAGGCCGAGCAGGGGAATCAGATAGGCCGCGGTCGGCGCGTCGAACCAGCCTACGTCCGCTCGCGCCACCACGCCACGGGCCAGCGGCAGCACGATGATCACGAGCACGCCCATGCCGATCACGCAGACATTGAGCAGCGTGTACCAGCGCACGCGCTTGAGCACGATGCCGGCACCGATGCGCCCAAGCGCGGTCATGCCGGCCAGGATGCTGGCAAACTGGATACTCATGGCATTGGGCAGTTTCAGTATTTCGTTGTTGAAGGTCGGCAGCCATGTGCCAAAGCTCTGCTCGATCAGCACGTAGAGAAAGGCGGATGCCAGAAACACGTACACCAGCGGCCGTACGAACAGTCGGAACATTTCCATCAGCGAGTCACCGAACGAATTGTTGTGTCCGTGCGAGTGCGCCGCGCTCTCGTCCAGGCGGCTGCTGGCCAGCAATACAATTACCAGGGCACAAAGCGTCGCCAGCACCCAGTAGACGTGGAACCACACCGGGTTACCCGGATGCGCACGATCGACAAAGCCGCTGAAGATCCAGTTGCCGGCCAGCACGCCGACCATGAACATGCCTTCGATGAAATTGGTCAGCCGCGAATGCGCGGTCTTGTCGGTGGTGAGCAGGCCGATCGACGAATACACGCCGACTTTGGCCAGCGCGAACGAGATGCCCACGCAGGCAAACAGCAGCCGCGTGGTCAGGAAAGTAGGGTAGATCGGCATCAGCAGGCAGGCGCCCCCGACGATGGCCAATGCCAGCATCATCGAGCGCTTGTAGCCCGCCAGCGGAATAAACGAAGCAACCAGAAACGAGGTGAGCGCAATTGACAAATCCTTGTAGCGCTCCAGCGAGCTGGCTTCAGGTTTGTCGATGCCGAACGTGGCGATGGATTGCAATATCACCGTGCCCACGCTGTTGAGCAGGATCGCGAAGATCATGTAGATCAACACCAGCGCGGCGATCATGCGGTATCGGTTCACGGCACTCTCTTAGGTTCGTTTCAGTCTGGCCATCATGGCGTGGTCCGACCCGCCTTGGGGTGAGAGTCGGACCACGCTTTTCGCACTAACTCAGTCTGCTGTTGCGGCCTTATCAAGGCTGGCCGCATCGATCAGAAACTGTATTTCGCCTGGAAGTTGACCTCGCGACCTTCCAGCGGACGGGCCAGAATCACGCCGCCGGCCACGCCGGTACCGAAGATGCGCGAATTGCTCTCGGTCAGGCCCAGCTCGTTGGTGATGTTGGTCCCCTGCAGACGCAGCTGCCAGTTCTGCTCGACGTTGGCGACGATACCGAAGTCCAGCGTGTTGTAACTGCCCAGCTGCTGCAGGCCGGAGACGTCCTGCGTGTGCGCGCCGACGTGGGTGTACGTCACAAAGGTGGTGACATCGCCCCAGCCGAACGGAATGCGGTAACTCGGCGTGAACGCGTAATGCACCTTCGGCTGACGCTGTAGCTGTACGCCGTCGATGAAAGCGCAACCCGTTTGGCCGGTTACCGTGTTCGTGTACGACAGGCAGGAGTTGTTGTGCGTGTAGTGGCCATCAAGGTAATTGGCCACCAGCGACAGCTTCAGGTTTTCGACCGGTGTGACCGAGCCGATGAAGTTCACGCCCTTGGAGTCGGAGCCGTACAGCGCCTGCGGCCCGATTGGCGTACCCGATGCGGTCGTCGGCTGGTAGGTCAGGCCGTTGAACTGCTTGTGATAGACGCTGATGTCGGCATAGAACAGCGGCGACTGATACTTAAAGCCGCCTTCGAAGTTTTGGATTTTCTGCAGCGGTGCCGTATTGCCGGTAGCGTTGCCGCGCAGCGCATTATCGAAGTCGCCGAAATGCACGCCCTTGTTGGCGCGCACGTACAGGCTCATGTTGTCGGCCAGCTCGTAGTTGGCGCCGACCGTCCACGAGGTATGCGTCTTGTTGTACGCCGTGTGCGCGTAGGTGCCGTTGCAGACGGGAACAGCGTTGTTGTAGAGAGTGTAGGGATTGTTATCCAGGTCCTCGTTGGTCAGGTTGCAGACGTTGAGCGTCGACTGCTGGTTCTCCAGGCGCGCCGAGGCGTCGAACAGCCAGCGGTCCAGATGCCACGAGTCGGACAGGTAGAATGCCTTGTTGTTCGAGACGCCTTGTTCGGTGATGTCGTAATTGCCGTTGAGGTTGCTGAAGCCCTGTGGATCGGTCACGTAATACGTCTTGCCGTTGAGCTGATAGCTCACCGCAATTGGCCGCGCGTTGGGCGTGTTGGTCATCAGCATCTGGTTGCCCAGCGCCCAGGCATCGTCGTCGGTGTAATGCGCCAGATAGACGCCGGCGGTGAGCGTGTTGCCGTCGAAGATTTCCTTGCTGAGGCGGAAATCGTTATTCATGTTGCGCAGGTGCTTGTGGATATACCACCAGCCCTGCTGGATCACGCTCTGGTTGGCACTGACCGGGCCACCGCCGCCGGGGCCGGCGTAAGTCGCCGTATAGGTCGAGCCGGCCGGCAGCAGCAGGCCGTTCTGACTGGCCGGCACGTTGTACAGCTCGTCATTGAGCGAGGCTGGGTTTGATCCGGAGAACAGCGCGTTGGTGTTAACGTCGCCTTCGTCGAAGATGAATTTATCGCTCAGCGTAAAACCA
>CAIKJM010000474.1 GCA_903827735.1 uncultured Rhodanobacter sp.
GATACCGCTGCGCTGCTGCAGGCGCTGGGCGGCAGCTGGACGGCCGCCAAAGAGCCCGTCTCGCCCGCGCTCGGCATCGCCCAACCCGAAAGCACCAACCCGCAGAGCCTACAGGTCGCCAAGTGAGGCATCCCATGTATCCAAAAATCAGCGTTTTATGCTTTTCAACCTTGTCTGCCGCGCTGGCTTGCGCGGGCTGCACGCCGCTCTTCAGCAAAAGCCCCGAGCAATGGCGGGATGGCCGCATCGCGGGCATCGTGTCGCGCGCCAAGCTTCCGGCCGGCATCGACGACCACTGCCTGGGCACGGCTGACGGCGGCAGCGACGACAAGAGTAAGTTCGCGATCGTCGCCATTCATCTGGGCCGACGCATGCCGAGCTACCGGCTGGCGATGCCGATAGCCGACGGTCGACCGCTGATCCACGTGGGTGATGATGTCATCGTGCAACCGCAGCCGTGCAGGCTGGAGATGGCGCAGGCGCAAGGGGGCTGAAGCCTGCGTCGTCGGCTTTCCACGGCATAGCCGAGGCAGCTTCCACAAACAAAAACCCCCGCACGGGCGGGGGTCTCCGTCAAAGCTGGCCGGGGAAACTCAGGCCGACTTTTTCTTCGGCGCGGCCTTCTTGGCGGCGACCGGCTTGGTCACGGTCTCCTTGGTGCCGACCACAGCCGGAGCTGCACCGTGCGCACGGGTATTGCCGTAGCTGCCGCGGTAGGTCTTGCCACGACGGGTCTTGCGATCGCCCTTACCCATGGAAACTCCTTACAAATATGAATGACTGGCCGAGCATCATAGCAGCGCGGGCGCAAAGCGCCAAAGTCAGAGATGGCCGTGGCCCACGCAGCCGACCGCCTGGTCGAAGCATTCGCCGTTCGGATCGACCTGCACCGTCACATGCTGGATGTTGAAGCGCTGCAGCAGCAGCTGATTGATGGCCAGCAGGGCCTCGGCGCTTTGTCCAGGCTCGGTCAACTCGGCGTGCAGGGTCGCCATGCGCGAGCCCGAGGCCAGTTGCCAAACGTGCAGGTGGTGGATGTTGCGGATCGAGGGGTGCGCCGCACGCAGCGAGGTTTCCACTTCGGCACAGTCCATGCCGTCGGGCACGCCTTCGAGCAGGATATGCGCGGACAGCCGCAGCAGTCGCCACGCGCTGTTGAGGATCAGCAGCGACACCAGCAGCGACAGCGCCGGATCGGCCCACAGCCATCCCTTCCAGCGGATCGCCAGCGCCGCCAGCACCGCCGCCACCGAGCCGAGCAGATCGCCCAGCACGTGCAGGCTGGCACCGGCGAGGTTAACGTCGTCATGCGCGTGGCCGTGCAGCATGCGCAGCACCACCACATTGACCAGCAGGCCGAAAATCGCCACCACGAACATCACGCCGGAGAGGATTTCGCCCGGATGCATCAGTCGGGTAATCGCCTCGTAGATGATCCAGCCGACCAGCACGAACTGGCTCAGCGCGTTGACGAAGCCGATCAGCACTTCCATCCGGCCGTAGCCATAGCTGCGCCGCGCGTCGGCAGGCTTGGTTGCCGTCCACGCGCCGACGAATGCCAATAGCAGCGCCAGCGAATCGACCATCATATGGCCGGCGTCGGCGAGCAGTGCGAGCGAACCGGACCATAGGCCGCCGAACACCTCGGCGACCATCATCACCGTGGTCAGCGCAAAAGCGAACAGCAGCTTGGTGCGGCGACGGCTGCCCGGATCACCGATATCGCTGATGCCATGATCATGGTGAGCGTGCGCATCGGCATGACCAGACGCGTGGCCATGCGCGTGATCGTGAGAGTGGTCGTGAGAGTGGTCGTGGCTGGTGCTCATGCGCACATGCTAGGAACGGCCGGCGCCGTTACACAATCACTGAGCACAAAAAGCATGCGAATCAATGCGCGCACTGTGGGCCGTGGACGTGGCCGGCGTGGCTTCGGCGACGATCGCTGCGCAGGTTGACGAAATGCGAGCTGGCCACCAGCAAACCGCCAATCGTCACCAGCACACTGTGCACGATGACCGAGATACCTTCGGCCCAGGTCACGCCGAAAATCAGCAGCAATAAACCCGGTATGGCCAGCATCAGCGGCAGCGGGCGCTGATGGCGGCGATAGCCGGTAATCAGTGCAAACAACGCGAGCGCGCAGGCGAAGAATACGAATCCGCGCTCGAACCGATGGTCGGCCAGAAACTGCAGGCCAATAAACGGCAGCAGTGCCAGCACAAAGGGCAGCGCAGCGCAGTGGATGGCACATAGAAACGACGCCGTCGCACCGACGCGATCGGCCACATGCCACCAGCGGGATTTGGGTGCCTGATCGGAGTTCATAGGCCTGGACTGGGCGTCACCCGGCAGGGCGGCTTGTGCTCAGTGCGGCCATGTTACTTTATAACATTTGCAAAATCCATAACCGCCGTTCGGTCAGATCGAAGGCATCAGGCCGCGCGTCAGGCCGTTCGGCAGGCCTTGCAGGTGCCGTGAACTTCGAGCGTCTGTGCCTGCGGCTTGAAGCCCATGGCTTTGGCCTGCGCTTCGATCAGGTCCGCCACGCGCTCGTCGCAGACCTCCTGCGCGCTGTCGCAGCTATCGCAGATCAAAAACGGCACCTGGTGGGCTTCCGCCGGGTGATGGCAGGAAACGAAGGCGTTGATCGACTCGAGTTTGTGGATAAATCCGTTGTCGAGCAGGAAATCGAGCGCGCGATACACCGTGGGCGGCGCAGCGTTGCCGTGCCGCTCGCGCAGTTGATCTAACAGATCGTAGGCCTTGACCGGCTTGTCGGCCGCCGCAACCAGCTCCAGCACTTCCTTGCGTAGCGGCGTCAGGCGCAGGCCGCGCTCTTCGCTGGCGTGTTCCACCGCGCGCACGAACTTCTTGGCATCGTGCGGATGCGGATGATGGGCGTGCGGATTGGCGTCATGGCTCACGGGCTTACCTCGTTGGCGGATCATACATCTCCGGCGATTACGCCACCGGGAATGCGTCTACAGCGGCGGCGGCTCCGCGCGCGGCTTGGATTTGGGCCGAATCAGGATCACGATCCAGCCGATCGGGCCCAGCGCGGCGGCCCATACAATGCCTTCCACCGTGCGACCGCGAAACCAGCCGAGCACGGCACCGACCACGACAAACGCCACGCTCCACCAGAACATGGCTGCCCACGGCATCAGATTCAACAGGTTGAGGAAGATCTGGAAAAACGCGTCGGGCGCGTCCGGATCGACGCCCTGCGAGGCCTTGGCGAGCAGCTCATCCATGCCGATGGAAGCAAGTCATCGACATCGGCGTTACTTAACCCTGCGCCCTGCCAATAGCCGCCTCGATGCGCTTGAGCGCCTCGGCGCGACCGGCCAGATACAGCGTGTGGTCGATCGACGGCGACACCTGCGTGCCGGTCAGCGCCACGCGCAGCGGCTGCGCGATCTTGCCCATGCCCAGTGCGAGCGTAGCGGCAATCTGCTCGATCACCTGATGAATCGGCTCGGGCTTCCACTCGCACTCGGCCAGCAGCGTTTTCGCCTGCTGCAGTACGGACACCGCGGTGTCGTTTTTCAAATGCTTGGCCACCGCCTTGTCGTCCCACTCGACGATCGGGCCGTACCAGATCATCGCCTTGTCGACCATTTCCTTGAACGTGTGCACGCGGTCGCGCAGCGCCACGATCACATCGGCCGGCGCCGGGCCGTTCGTCGTGTCGACGCCGGCCCGCGCCAGATGCCATGCGAACTCCGGCGCCAAGGTCTGCGGATCGTCGGTCTTGAGGTAATGCTGGTTGAGCCAGGCCAGCTTTTCGGTATCGAAGCGTGAGGCGGCCTTGTTGACGTCGGCGATATCGAACAGCGCGACCATTTCTTCCACGGAGAAAATCTCCTGATCGCCGTGCGACCAGCCCAGGCGCACCAGATAGTTGAGCAAGGCGTGCGGCAGGAAGCCGTCGTCGCGATATTCCATCACGCTGACCGCGCTGGTGCGCTTGGAGAGCTTTTTCCCCTCCTTGTCCAGAATCATCGGCAGATGCGCGAACTCAGGCACTTTGGCGCCCAGCGCGTGATAGATATTAATCTGGCGCGGCGTGTTGTTGACGTGGTCGTCGCCGCGGATCACCTCGGTGATGCCCATGTCGATATCGTCGACCACCACGGCAAAGTTGTAGGTCGGCCAGCCGTCCGAACGGAAGATCACCAAATCGTCCAGCTCGGCGTTCGCCCACTCGATGCGGCCCTTGACCTTGTCGTCGAACACTACCGAACCCTCGGCCGGATTCTTGAAGCGGATCACACGGTTCGGGTCGCCTTGATGGGCCTCATGAAAGCCGGGTTCATTGCGCTCGCGGTAATAGCCGTTGTAGCGCGGCTTCTCGCCCTTGGCCATCGCGGCCTCGCGCATCGCCTCGATCTCTTCCTTGCTCTCGTAGGCGTAGTAGGCCTTGCCCGCCTTCACGAGGTCGTCAGCGACCTGACGGTATCTCTCCAGCCGCTGGGTCTGGTAGAACGGACCCTCGTCGTGATTCAGGCCCAGCCACTGCATCGCATCGAGAATAGCCTGCACCGCGGCATCCGTTGAGCGCTCGCGGTCGGTATCCTCGATGCGCAGCACGAACTCGCCGCCGCGACGACGGGACTCCAGCCAGCAGTACAGCGCGGTGCGCGCGCCGCCGATATGCAGAAAGCCGGTCGGGCTGGGGGCGAAGCGGGTGCGTACGGTCATCGTATTCAAACTATGGGGAAATCAAAGCGTGGATTTTAGCCGATACCGGAGCGATAACCGGCAAAAAGAGCGCGGCATGCGTCGGTTGCATCGAAGCGTCGCGGCGTCCGTGGCTGTGCTAGCAGGATGGCTGGCCGTCGCCGCACCAGCGCGCGCGGACAATCCCGGCTATGACCGCCCCGGCTACGGCTTCACCCCGGTCGTGCTGGGCGCGGGCGACTTCACTCTGGAACAGGGATTTCCGGACTGGAGTCGCGATCATCAGAGTGGCGTGAGCAGCTCGCAATACACCACCGACACCCTGCTCAGGCTCGGCATCGGCGGCCCGTTCGAGCTGCAGCTGGGCGGATCGGCTTACGACTACCTGCACCAGACCGGGCCCGGCAGCAACAGCAGCAGCGACGGTCACGGCGACACCAACCTGGCGGTGAAATTCGTGCTGCCCACCGCGAGCAAGATTTTCAGCTGGGGCCTGCTCGCCAGTGTTGAATTCACCGACGGTTCGAAAGCCTTTCGCAACGACCAGAACCAGTACCTCGTGGGCGCTCAGTTCAATCTGCAGGCCGATGAAAAAAATTCGCTCGGCGCGTATCTGGAAGACGTTCGGGCCGGCGGCCGCGACAGCACCACGGTGGCGCTCAGCGACAACTACAGCGTCAGCAAGACATTGACGGTTTATGCGGAAACCGCCTTTTTGCACACACCGGACCAAGGCAGCGGCGCCGTGGTCGGTGCCGGCATGGCTTGGCTGGTCACCCCACGCGTGCAGCTCGACGCCGGCTTCGACCATCGCATTTCCGGCAGCGCCTCCGAGTGGCAAACCAACCTGGGTGTGTCGATCTACTTCGGCCGCTGATCGAACGCGGTGCATGCGCGCATCGCATGCACCGCGCCGGGATCACTTGACGTGGATGGTGATCTTTTTCGACACCACCGGCGGATCGAACGGAATATGGTTCTCATCGCCCATTTCGAGCTGCAGCGTATGCGTGCCCGGCGTCAGCTTCAGCGTCGTTTCGGTCTGGCCACCGCCGAAGTGCAGATGCGTTTCGTCCTTGGGAATCGGCTGGCCGGCGGGCGGCAGGTCCTTTACGTCCACCAACAGATGGTGATGGCCGGTTTTTTCCTTATCGACGCCGGCCGGCGCCACGCCCATGCCCTTGAGTCCGAACTGGACGGTCACGTTCTGACCCACGGTGGCGCCGTCTTTCGGCGAGATGATGTAGACCTCGGCACCGCTGGGCGCCTTGGTGATGGGCAGACCGGGCGCGTCGGCGGCGATCGAGGCGCCGGCAAAGCCGGCGACGGAGAGAGCGAGAGCGAGCAGTACGCGTTTCATCGGTGCACTCCACATGGACGGGCAGCCAGTGTAGTCACGGCCACCGCTTAAACGCATCCCGGCGAATTGACGCTTGCGCAGCCGCGGTCACCGCAACGTCATGCGGCCGCCACGTTGACGCAACGCGCCGGGGCCAAAGTGCGCCAACACCATAGGGGTACGCTCATGCGCATCGGCATAGTCAGCGAAACCTATCCGCCCGAGATCAATGGCGTGGCACTCACCGTGCACAGTCTCGCTGCCGGACTCGCCGCGCGCGGGCACAGCGTCGATCTGATCCGCCCGCGCCAGCAGCAGCCGCATCAGGACGAACCGGGCATCGATGTGCTGAGCGTGCGCGGCGGTGCCCTGCCCCGATATCCGGGCCTTCGCTTCGGACTACCCGCGGCGCGCACCTTGCGCCAGCACTGGACGCAGCAGCGGCCGGATGCCGTTTACGTTGCCACGGAAGGCCCGCTGGGCTGGTCGGCGATGCGTACCGCCAAGTCCATGGGCATTGCGCTCAGCAGCGGTTTCCACACGCGGTTCGACAGCTACGCCGATCATTACGGCGTGGGCCTGCTCACGCCGCTGGTGCGCGGCTATCTGCGGCGCTTTCATCAGCGCGCGGCGGCGACGCTGGTCCCGACCGAAGCGCTGGCCGATGAGCTGCAGGCGATGGGCGTGGACAACGCGCGCCTGCTGCGCCGCGCGGTCGATACGCAGCTGTTCCACCCACGCTATCGCGATGAGACCCTGCGCACCTTGTGGGGCGTCGACGCCGCCACGCCGGTGGTGCTGTACGTCGGGCGCATCGCGGCGGAAAAAAATCTTGCGGTCGCCGTGCAGGCGTTTCGCGCCATCCAACAGCGCATGCCGCTGGCGCGTTACGTGTGGGTTGGCGACGGCCCTGAGCGCGCGGCGCTGCAGGCGGCCAACCCGGATTTCATTTTCGCTGGCGTGCAGCGCGGTGAGGCGCTGGCGCGACATTACGCCAGCGCCGATCTGTTTCCGTTTTCCAGCCTCAGCGAAACTTTTGGCAACGTGATTCTCGAAGCGTTGGCCGCGGGCCTGCCGGTTGTCGCGTTTGCCGAAGGCGCCGCGCGTGAACATCTGCGCGACGGCATCAACGGCTACTGCATCGAGTCGGGCAACAGCGCGGCCTTTATCGCGGCAGCGGCCAAGCTCGGCGGCAACCCAGCGCTGATCCGGCACATGGGTCGCGCCGCGCACCAAGGCATGGCGGGTCTTTCACCCGATGCGGTAATCCGCGATTTCGAAAAACTGCTACGTGATCTGGCCGAGGAGAACTCCGATGCGTCTGCTGCCGCTGTTTCGCACGCCTGAGCTCAACCCGGTGCTGACGCCGGAACTCAGCTTAGGCCCACGCTTTGCGCTCGACGGTCGCGTCTGCGTTGCGGCCAATCGCTGGGGCGCACGACGCGCAGTCGGGCTGTTCTTCGGCGCCATCAGCCGGCTGGGTGACGGCGTGTTCTGGTATTCGCTGATGGCGGTGCTGGCTGTCATCGGCGGCAAGCACGGCGTGTTTGCCGCGATCCACATGGCATTGACCGGACTGACCGCGCTGCTGCTGTATCGGCTGCTCAAACGCTGGACGCGTCGACCGCGTCCCTTTCGCGTATGCCCCGGCGTGATCGCGCATGTGCCGCCGCTGGACGAGTTCAGTTTTCCCTCCGGCCATACGCTGCAAGCGGTGAGCTTCAGCGTCGTGGCGATCAGCTGGTTTCCCGCGCTGGCGCCGCTGCTGATCGGCTTCACCTCACTGATCGCCGCGTCGCGAGTGATACTCGGCCTGCACTATCCCAGCGACGTACTGGCGGCGATCGGCATCGGCTGTGGATTGGGCGCGGCGTCGCTGTATCTCGCGCCGTGGCTGCTCGCTATCGCGTGAGGCGACCGACGTTGCGTCCTGGTCAATCCATCGACACGCTGTCACAACTCTCTTTGGCGTCAGACAGATAGCTAAGTTGTCCACAGGCTTCAAGCTGCTCGCTCCACAATCGCTGTGGAAAACTTTGGCGGCGGCACCTGTTCAAAGCTGATCAAAAGCTCAGCAGTGCGTAGCAAGTGCCTGATCCATAAAGGGCAAAGCCTGTTTGTCCACAGGCTTTGCCGCAAGCGGTCCACATTCACTGTGGAAAACTAATCACCGAACGGATCAGGCCGCGCGCGCCTGGCTCGATAGAATGCCCAGCAGATCGGCCAGCTTGTCGCGCATCTCGCGGCGGTCGACGATCAGGTCAATGGCGCCGTGGTCGACCAGAAACTCTGACCGCTGAAAACCTTCCGGCAGCGTCTCGCGCACGGTCTGCTCGATCACGCGTGGACCGGCGAAACCGATCAGCGCCTTCGGCTCGCCGATATTGATGTCACCGAGCATCGCCAGGCTGGCCGATACGCCACCAGTGGTGGGATTGGTCAGCACGCTGATGTAGGGCACGCCGGCGTCGCGCAGGCGGGCCAGCGCGGCCGAAGTCTTGGCCATCTGCATCAGCGAGAACAGCGCCTCCTGCATGCGCGCACCGCCGGTGGCGGAGAAGCACACCAGCGCGCTGCGGTCGGCCAGCGCACGCTCGGCGGCGCGGGTGAATTTTTCACCGACCACCGAGCCCATCGAGCCGCCCATGTAAGCGAATTCGAACGCCACGGCCATCAGCGGCCGGCCCTTCAAAAGACCGCTCATCGCGATCATGGCGTCTTTTTCGCCGGTCTTTTTCTGGGTGGCGATGATGCGATCGCGATACTTTTTGGAATCGCGAAATTTCAGCGGATCGGTGGCCTCCATGCTGGCCCACAGCTCCTGGCCGGAGCCTTCATCAAGAAACGCATTGAGGCGCGTGCGCGCCTCGATGTAACCGTGGTGACCGCACTTGGGGCAGACCATCAGGTTCTGCTCCAGCTCGGGCCGGTAAAGCACGCTACCGCAGCCGCCGCATTTTTCCCACACGCCCTCGGGCACCGAGCCCTTGCCGGGATTCGGCTGGGGCTTGTTGCGCGTGCGCGGGTTCATGATTTTTTGCAGCCAGTTCATCGCATCACCGCTTGTTCAGAGATCGGTTCATTATCGCCTAGTCGTCAAGCCAGGTCTGCATGACGCCGGTCGACGCGCGACCGGCACTCGTCAACGTTGGTCCAGCGCGGCGCGAATCGGCGCGAGAAAGGCGTTCACGCGTTCGGCGATCGTCGCCGCATCGGTGGCACCGTCGAGCTTTTCGACCAGCGCGCTGCCGATCACCACCGCATCGGCGAAGCCGGCGATCGCCTTGGCGCTGGCCGGGTCGCGGATGCCGAAGCCCACGGCCACCGGCGCCTTGGCCCGGGCGCGGATATCGGCCACGCGAACGGCAATGTCATCGGTGCTCAGATGCCCGGCGCCGGTGATGCCGGCAAACGATACGTAATACAGAAAGCCAGTAGCCGCTTCGCACAGCTGGGCCAGCCGCTCGGGCGCCGTGGTCGGTGCAGCGAGGCGGATCTGCTGCAGGCCTGCGTCGATCAGTGGCTTCAGCACGGCCGCCTCTTCCAGCGGGCAATCGACCACCAGCACGCCATCGACTCCGGCCTCGACTGCTTCCTTGGCAAAGCTCGCGTAGCCGTGGATTTCGATCGGATTGAGGTAACCCATCAGCACGACCGGCGTGTCGGTATCGCGCGTGCGGAACTCGCTGACCCAGTGCAGCACATGCGCCAGGCCGATACCTTTGGCAATCGAGCGCTCGCTGGCGTGCTGAATCACCGGACCGTCCGCCATCGGATCGGAAAACGGCACGCCCAGCTCGATCAGGTCCGCGCCTGCGTCGACCAGGGCGTGCATCAGCGCCACCGCCTGCTCGGGCGAAGGATCGCCGGCGGTGACGAACGGAATCAAGCCGGTGCGCTTGGCCGCCTTGAGCGCGGCGAAGCGCCGATCGATGCGGCTCATATCGTGACTCCTTCGCGCTCGGCAATCGTCTGCACGTCCTTGTCGCCGCGGCCGGACAGGTTGCACAGAATCAGCGCGTCCTTCGGATACTCGCGCGCCAGCTTGATCGCCTGCGCCACCGCGTGGGCCGATTCGAGCGCGGCGAGAATGCCCTCGGTACGTGCCAGGAGGTGGAACGCCTCCATCGCTTCGTCGTCGGTCACGCCGACGTATTCGGCGCGGCCGGCGTCCTTGAGAAACGCGTGCTCGGGACCGACGCCCGGATAGTCGAGGCCGGCAGAGACGGAATGGGTCTCGGTGATCTGGCCATTGTCGTCGCACAGCACGTAGGTGCGATTGCCGTGCAGCACGCCAGGACGTCCAGCCACCAGCGACGCCGCGTGATGGCCGCTGGCAATGCTCTCGCCCGCCGCTTCGGCACCGACGATGCGCACGTCGGCATCGTTGAGAAACGCGTGGAACAGGCCAATGGCATTCGAGCCGCCGCCGACGCAGGCGGTCAGCGCATCGGGCAGACGACCGTACTGCTCCAGCATCTGCTCGCGCGCCTCGCGCCCGACGATGGCGTTGAAGTCGCGCACCATCATCGGATACGGGTGCGGGCCGGCCACCGTGCCGATGATGTAGAAGGTATCGGCGACATTGGTGACCCAGTCGCGCATCGCTTCGTTGAGCGCATCCTTCAGTGTTCTGGAGCCCGAGGTCACCGGTATCACTTCGGCGCCGAGCAGCTTCATGCGAAAGACGTTGATCTTCTGCCGCTCGATATCCGTCTCGCCCATGTAGACCACGCACTTCAAACCGAGCCGCGCGGCCACCGTGGCACTGGCGACGCCGTGCTGGCCAGCGCCGGTTTCGGCGATGATGCGCGGCTTGCCCATGCGTTTGGCGACCAGGCCCTGGCCGACCGTGTTGTTGATCTTGTGCGCGCCGGTGTGGTTCAGATCCTCGCGCTTGAGCAGGATGCGCGCGCCGCCGACGTGCTGCGACAGCCGCTCGGCGTGGTAGATCGGGCTGGGTCGCCCGACGTAATACTTCAGATCGCGATCGAGTTCGGCGATGAACTCCGGATCGTGACGCAGCCGCTCATAAGCCTCGGCCAACTCGGCCAACGGCGCCATCAGCGTTTCGGCGACGTAGCTGCCACCGTAGTCGCCAAAACGGCCGTGCGCATCCGGGTAGGCGTTGAAATCCGCGATCTTGCTCATGCGCTCACTCAATAAAGACAAAAAACCATCATCCCAGCCGCGGCCGACGCTACACAGGGGCACAACGTCGCGGTCGAGCCGCCGACGCAAGCCTTGGGTTGCTATCAGGCGGACGTAGCAACGGATCGAACCACGTCGATCAAAGCCGCCATCTTAGCGGCATCCTTGATACCGGGCGAAGTCTCGATGCCGCTGGCAACATCGACCGCCCACGGTCGGGCGATGCGAACGGCCTGAGCCACGTTGTCTGCCGTGAGCCCGCCGGCAAGGATCAGCGGCTGGGTCAAGCCGCGCGGCATTTGCAACCAGTCGAAGGTCCGCCCGCTGCCGCCGACTTCGCCGAGCCCGTGCCCGTCCAGCAGCAGGCCGACCGCGCCCGGATAGTCGTGCAGTCGCGACAGCGCCGCGGCACCCTCGCCCATCGCGATCGCTTTGAGATAGCGCTGGGCGAACTGCGCGCACCACGCGTCGCTCTCCTGCCCGTGAAACTGCAGCAAATCCGGCTGCACCGCGTCGATGACTTCACGCACCAGCGCCTCGGTGTCGTCCATGAACAGCGCCACCGCGCTCACGAACGGCGGCAGCGCGCGGCGAATCTGCACAGCCTGTTCGATGCTGACCCGACGGGCGCTGCGCGCGGTAAACACCAGGCCGATCGCATCCGCGCCCAGCCGCGCCGCCAGTAGCGCATCCTCGACCCGGGTCATGCCACAGCACTTGATGCGCGTCACGAGGCAGCCTCCGACCCTGATGATTCGATGAGCAGTGCTTCGGGCACCGATGGTTCGAGCTGGCTGACCTCGGCCGGCAAACCCCAGTGGGTCGGGTAGCGCGGCCCCAGAAAGGTAAGCCCCGATGCCGGCGCGGTGGGGCCGGCCACCTGGCGATCGCACCCCGCCAGCAGTTCGCCCATCCATGTCGTCGGTTTCTCGCCGCGACCGACCAGCAGCAGCGAGCCGACGATGTTGCGCACCATGTGATGCAGAAACGCGTTGGCCTCGATCTCGACAAAGATGTGCCGGCCCTCGCGCCGCACGCTCACATTCAGCACCGTGCGGCGCGGATGCGCGGCCTGGCACGACAGCGCCCGAAACGCGCTGAAATCGTGCTCGCCACACAGCGCCTGCGCCGCCTCGTGCATGCGATCGGCATCGAGCGGCACGCGTTCCCAGGTGACATAGCGCGCGTCCAGCGCCGCGCGCACCGGCCGATTGAGGATGTGATAGCGATAGCGGCGGCTGCGCGCGGCGTAGCGCGCATGAAACTCCGCGGCGACCGGCTGCGCCCACAGCACCGCTACGCTGTCGGGCAGATTGGACGAGACGCCGAGCATCCAGCCGCGCATATCGCGCTGCGCCTCGCTGTCGAAATGCACGACCTGACAGCGTCCGTGCACGCCGGCATCGGTGCGGCCCGCACAGCTGATTTCCACCGGATGCGCGGCCACCCTCGATAACGCCCGCTCCACGCTCGCCTGCACGCTGGCTCCGGTTTTCAGCCGCTGCCAGCCGGAAAAATCGGTGCCGTCGTATTCGATACCCAGGGCGATGCGCATGACGTTCGGTAAAAGCTCAATCGAAGACGCCCAAGATTAGCAGGTCGGTCCTGCGCATCCTTTGCCCGCTCTTTGGGCATTTGTTTTGAGGGCGCTTGCGGCACTGGACTTACTCTGGTCGGCGGCCGCCAACGACGTGGGGGCGGCC
>CAIKJM010000475.1 GCA_903827735.1 uncultured Rhodanobacter sp.
CGCCAAGCTGTCCGACGCAGACAAGGCCAAGCTGAAGGATCTCAACAAAGAGGAGTCCACACTCAGCACGCAGTTCAGCAACAAGCTGCTGGCCGCCACCAAGGCCGGCGCGCTGGTGGTGGACGACAAGTCCAAGCTGGACGGCCTTTCCGATGCCGACATCGCCGCCGCCGCGGGCGCCGCGAAGGAGCGCAAGGTCGACGGCAAGTGGGTCGTGGTGCTACAGAACACCACCCAACAGCCCGCGCTACAGGACCTCAACGATCGCGCCACGCGCGAAGCGCTGTTCAATGCCTCGTGGAATCGTGCCGAGAAAGGCGACGCCAACGACACGCGCGACATGATCGAGCGCATCGCGCAGATTCGCGCCGAGCAGGCCAAGCTGCTCGGTTATCCGAACTATGCCGCCTGGAAGCTGGATGACCAGATGGCGAAAACGCCCGATACCGCAATCAAGTTCATGCAAAACCTAGTGCCCGCCGCCACGGCGCGCGCCGAGCGCGAGTCGAAGGATATTCAGGCCGTCATCGATCAGCAAAAGGGCGGCTTTAAGGTCGCGGCCTGGGACTGGGAGCATTATTCCGAACAGGTGCGTAAGGCCAAGTACGATCTGGACGAGTCGCAGATCAAACCTTACTTCGAGCTCGATAACGTGCTGCAGAACGGCGTGTTCTACGCGGCGAACCAGCTGTACGGCCTGACCTTCAAGGAGCGCAAGGACATCCCGGTCTATCAGCCGGACGTGCGCGTGTTCGAGGTCTTCGACAAGGACGGCACCTCGATGGCGCTGTTCTACTGCGACTACTTCAAGCGCGACAACAAGAGCGGCGGCGCCTGGATGAGCAACTTCGTGACCCAGTCCAAGCTGCTGGGCACCAAGCCGGTGATCTATAACGTGGCCAACTTCACCAAGCCGGCGGCCGGCCAGCCGGCGCTGCTGTCGTTCGATGACGTGGTCACGATGTTCCACGAATTCGGCCACGGGCTGCACGGTATCTTTGCCGACTCGCAGTACCCGAGCCTGTCGGGTGCCAACACGGCGCGCGACTTCGTCGAATTCCCGTCGCAGTTCAACGAGCACTGGGCGTCCGATCCGAAGGTGTTCGCCAACTACGCCAAGAACTACAAAACCGGCGAACCGATGCCGCAAGCGCTGGTCGACAAGATCAAGAAGGCGGCCACCTTCAACAAGGGCTACGACATGACCGAGCTGGTCTCGGCCGCGCTGCTCGACATGGGCTGGCACACGCTCGGCGCGGATGCGCCCAAGCAAGATGCCGACGCCTTCGAGGCAAAGACCCTGAAGGACGACAAGATCGATCTGAGCTACGTACCGCCGCGCTATCGCTCCAGCTATTTCGCGCATATCTGGGGCGGCGGCTACGCGGCGGGTTACTACGCCTACCTGTGGACCGAGATGCTGGCTGACGACGGCTTCGAATGGTTTAAGGAGCACGGTGGCCTGACCCGCGAAAACGGCGATCGCTTCCGTGCGATGGTGCTGTCGCGCGGCAACACCGAAGATCTGGACACGATGTACAAGGACTGGCGCGGCAAGGCGCCGAGCATCGAGCCGATGCTGATCGATCGCGGCCTCAAGGACGCGCCAAAAAAATAATCCGCGCGTTTTAGCGTCATGTCATCCCGATAAGGCCCGCCATGTGCGGGCCTTGTCTTTCTGCGGCAGCGATGGTGCAGTCCGTCTTGCGTAGAAAGTTGCGACAGATCCGGCACGGCCGATGCACGCGTGGAATAATCGAGCGCCATCGAACCAATGGAAGTTACCCACGCGTGGACAGCTCGCAATTTCTGAAGACCGCTGTCGTATTTCTGCTGGCCACGGTGATCGCCGTGCCGCTGACCAAGCGCTTCCGACTGGGCTCGGTGCTGGGTTATATGATCGCCGGCGTGGTCATCGGGCCGCAGCTGCTGGGGTTGATCAGCGATACCGAAGGCGTGGCGTCGATTTCCGAGTTCGGCGTGGTGCTGATGCTGTTCGTGATCGGCCTGGAGCTGTCACCGCAGCGGCTGTGGGTGATGCGGCGTTCGGTCTTTGGCACCGGCCTGCTGCAGGTGCTGAGTGCGGCGCTGGCAATCGGCGCGGTGGGCTATTTTCTGTTCGGTCTCACCGAGCGGGCGGCGGCGATCGTCGGCGGCAGCCTGGCGCTGTCGTCCACCGCGTTCGGACTGCAGATACTGGCCGAGCGTAAGGAGGCAGGCTCGGCCTACGGCCGGCAGGTGTTCTCGATTTTGCTGTTTCAGGATCTGGCGGCCATTCCGCTGATTGCCGCGGTGCCGCTGCTGGCGATGACCTCTGCCTCGCACGGCATCGATCCGCATAGCGTGCTGCGCACCGTCGGGGTCATCGTGGCGGTGGTCGTGGGCGGGCGCTATCTGCTGCGGCCGGTGTTCCGCTTTGTGGCAAAGGCCGACTCGGTGGAAGTGTCCACGGCCACCGCCCTGCTGGTGGTGATGGGCACGGCGCTGATCATGGAGCTGGCGCACGTCTCGGCCACGCTGGGCGCGTTTCTCGCTGGCGTGCTGCTGGCCGATTCGGAATACCGGCACGAGATGGAATCGCATATCGAGCCGTTCAAAGGGCTGCTGCTGGGTTTGTTCTTCATCAGCGTGGGCATGTCGATGGATCTGTCGCTGCTGCTGTCGCGACCGCTGCTGATCGTGGAACTGGTGCTAGGCCTGCTGGTGCTCAAAAGTATTCTGCTGTGGCCGCTGGCGCGGCTGCCGGCCGGGCTCAACCGTTCGGATAGCCTGCGCCTGATCGTGCTGTTGGCCAGCGGCGGCGAGTTCGCCTTCGTGGTGCTGAAACTGGCCGCCGAAAAGCAGTTGATCGACGGCGGCCAGCGCGATGCGCTGGTGCTGGCGATCACCCTGTCGATGGCGCTGACGCCGCTGCTGGTGGTGATCGCGGCCCGCCTGCTCAACGTCAAACCGAAAAGGCCCACGCGTGAGTACGACACCATTGATGCGGATACGCCGCGCGTGATCATCGCGGGTTTTGGTCGCATGGGCCAGATCGTCGCCCGCGTGCTGCGCGCGCAGGGCATTCCCTTCGTGGCGCTGGAGCATTCGGTCGAGCAGGTGGATGCGTCGCGCCGCTTCGGCAGCATCAATATTTTTTACGGCGATCCGACCCGTCCGGAGCTGCTGCGTGCCGCGCAGGCGGACAAGGCCGAGGTGTTCGTGCTGGCCACCGATGATCCGGAGACTAGTCTGCGCACAGCGCGTTTGGTCAAGCGGCAGTATCCGCATCTGAAGATCGTCGCGCGTGCGCGCAATCGCCAGCACGTGTTCCGGTTGATGGATATGGGTGTCGACGAGCCGGTGCGCGAGACCTTCCATTCCAGCCTCAAGATGACGCGCAAGACGCTTGAGGCTTTGGGTCTGTCGCACGAGCTGGCGGTCGATCGGGTGGAGCGTTTTCGCCGATACGACGAAGATCTGCTGAAAAAGCAGGCGCTGGTTTACGACGACGAGACCAAGCTGATCCAGAGCAATCGCGACGCCATGGCCGATCTGCAGCAGCTGTTTGAGGCCGACGCCGAGCCCGGTGCCGAACGCAAGCGCCAGCGCGACAGGGACAAGACGCTTAGCGCCGAAGATTGAGTATCAAGCCCGTCGGGACGGTGCATGCCGGCGTCCGATGCGTCATAAATAAAAGGCATTGCTCAGCGATAGGTGCCAGGATCAGGTCGGTCCCTGCTGGAATTCACGCCCATGCCGTCAACCGCAAACCCTGCCAGGCGTTGCTTGGAGTCATGCCCTTGACCGCACGACATTCCGCGCCGTACAACGCGGCGGCTGCGGCCGCGACAATCGCCCCCCTGCCGGCCGGCGATTCATTGTTGTCGCCAACGGCTGTCACACCCATGGTTATTCGGTTCGGGCGTCTGGGCGACACGATTTTGCTGCAGCCTTTGCTACGCAAACTGCAGCAGCGTTATGGCAAACCCTGCCACGTGCTGGCCTTGGGCGACTGGCCGCAGGTGCTTTTCTCCGCGCAGCCGGAGGTGGACGGATTCATTCCGCTGCGCAGCCAGTACGGCTCGCTGCTGTTTAGTCCCCCGCGCTGGCGCGTAGCAATGGCGCTGCGGAAATTCCGCGACTCGCCCATCTACGTCTGCGAGCCTGAACCTCGCGCTACGACGAAAGTACGCCCTCTGCTGTCGCTCGCCGGCATACCGAAAGAGCACTGCGAGTTCATCCAGCCGATGACCATGCGCGAGAACGAGCACTGGATCGACTGGCTGCTGCGCTTTGGCAGCCAGACGCCGGCGGCTTTTCGTGCCAGTCATGCGTGGACGATGCCGGAAGAAAGCACCTCGATGGCTCCGCAGCTGCAGGTCACTGCGGCCGAACGGAACGATCGTGACGCATGGCTACGCACGCAAGGCATGCTGGAGCGGCCACTGGTACTCCTGCAGCCAGGTAACAAGCGCACGATACGCTGGAATGGCGTGCGGCATGCCGACGACGACGAAAAATCCTGGCCTGCCCAGCGCTGGGGCGAACTGGCACAGGCGATCAGCCATCGCCTGCCGCAGGCGCAGATCCTGTTCTGCGGATCACCCGCCGAGGCCGGTTATATCGAGTCGCTGCTTGCCGCCACCGACACCCATTCCTTGCGCATCGATACCGCCGTGCTGCCGCTGGGCCGGCTGAAGGCGCTGCTCGAGGTTGCCCACAGCATGGTCTCGGTGGATACCGGTCCCGCGCATCTGGCGGCGGCCATGGGCTGTCCGCTGGTGGTGCTGTTCGGCGGCCGATTTCCGACGATGTGGGCGCCGCGCAGCGGCCGCGGCAGCGCTGTCACGGTAATCGGTGGCTTGCCGGAAACCCGCCGTATCGACGAGATCGATACGGCGCCGGTGATTTCCGCCTGGCGCATGCTGCCGCCACGAGAAGGTGTCCAAGCAGCCGAGGTGTTTGCCGCCGAGTGAGAGCGGTAGCGCCCGCCGATCAGTCGGCCGGGGCCGCCGGCTGGCGCAGGGTCTGACGCACGCTAGGAATCGCGCCGACCCGCGGCGCCAGTTCGTGCGCGATATCGATATAGCCCACCTGCCGCGCCACATCCGCCGCGGTGCGGCCGAATGCATCGGCGGCCAGGCGGTCGGCGCCGCGCGACAGCAGCACGCGCGCTGGCGGCAGCAGGGCATGCATGGCGCAAGCGTGCAGTGCGGTGACGCCGCGCTGATCGGCGTGTTCGACCTTGGCGCCGGCATCCAGCAGCACCGGTATCAGGGCGCCGATGTGCGTCGCGTCGCAGTCGCTGCCCGGCCGCAGCTGCGCGCCCAGCAGCAGAAGTAGCGGGGTCTTGCCCTCGCGGTCGGCCTGATTGATGTCGGCGCCGCGCTTCAGCAGCGCGTCGAACAGCCGGCGCGCGCGCAGGCTGTCGTTGTGCTCGAAGCCGAATTGCGCGGCAGCGTGCAGGGCGCTGCGGCCGCCGGCATCCAGCGCGTTCACGTCGGCGCCGCCATTGATCAAGGCCTCGACGATTTCCGGATGACCCATCGCCGCGGCCACCATCAGCGCGGTGGTCTCGTTAGGCAGCTGCTGATCGATCGCCACCTGATGTTCCAGCAGCAGCGCCACGAGGGTGTCGCGTCGCGCCGCGACCGCCGCAGCGAGCGGCGTCACGCCGCTGCTGGCCGCGAGCGATGAATCGGCGCCGGCATCGAGCAGGCAGGCGGCAATATCGCGATGCCCGGCGCCGCAGGCGCGCAGCAGGGCGGTCGCACCCTGGTCGTCGCGCGTGTCGACGGCGAAGCCCAGCTCCAGCAATCGCTGCACAGTCGACAACGCGCCGGCGGCCGAAGCGGCCGGCAGATCGGTGGCGCGCAGTGGCCGACTCGGGCGCGTCCAGTCGTGCCAATCGAGCCAGCGCTCGACGGTTGGGTGTTCCAGCGCCAGCCCCAACGGGGTCTCGCCGTTGCGGTCGGCGGCCTCAGGATTGGCGCCATAGGCGATCAGTGCGCGCACTAGCGGCAGCGCATCGGCGCCGTGTTCCAGCGCGGCGAACAGCGGCGTACGGCCGTCGCGATCGCGCGTGTTCGGGTCGCAGCCGCGCGCCAGCAGCGCCTGCAGCAAGCTCAGCTGACCGTTGATCACCGCCAGATGCAGCGGCGTGCGATCGCGCGCGTCGACGCCGAACGGATCGGCACCTTGTTCGAGCAAATTCAGCGGCAGGGCGGCGCATGCTGCCGAACCGTTGAGGCGCGACAGCGCCTGCGCCAGCAAACCAGCGCCGGCCGGGCTGGCGCCGGCCTGCAGCAGATCGTCCAGCGCCTCGGTCGAGGCCGGCAGCTGTAGCAGCAGCGCGTCGAACAGGCGCCGGCCCAATGGCGGCAGCGTTGGTGTGCCGGCCGGCGCGGCAGCGGCATCGTCGGGAAGCTGCGGCGGCAGCCGCGCCTCGGCGTCGAGGCCGTGCTCCAGCAGCCAGCGCCGCGCCGAACTTAAGCCCGGCGTGGCCAGATCCAGGTAAAGCTGCGCCAGCTGTGCCTGCGGCCACTCGCGCACGCGCTCGGCAAAGCTGGACACGATCGCCCAGTGCGAGAAGCGCAGCGCGTCGAGCAGGTGCGCTGGCGTATCCGAGCCTTCTGTCAGCGCGTCACGTCGATGCGTGGCTGGTAGCGGCGTGTCGGGATCGAGCAGGGCGACCAGGTCCCAGCGTCCGGCGGCGGCGGCATGATCGAGCGCACTGCGGCCATCGCCACCAGGCGCCTTCGGCTCGGCGCCAAGGGCGAGCAGCGCACTGATGGTTTCGCCACGAGCGTGTGGCGACTGGCAGGCAAGGGTCAGGGCATCGCGACCGTGGTGATCGCGCGCGCGTGCGTCGGGCTGGGATTCGGCCAGCAGCTGCACGATGCCGCCGGCGCCCGCGCGCGCCGCTTCCATCAGCGCGGTACTGCCGCGGTGATCGGCCAGCGTGGCGTCCGCGCCTGCCGCACAAAGCACGCGTGCGATCTGTTCGTGGCCTTCGGCGGCGGCAGTGAGCAGCGCGCTACGATGGCGCGCGTCCACCGCATTCACCGCCGCGCGATGCTTGAGCAGCAGCTTGATGCCGGTCACGTCGTCGTCGGCGATACCGGCCGCCGCGACCAGCGCCGGCTCACCGTTGGCGGGTGCGGGCTTGGCGCCGCGCTCCAGCAGAAATTTTGCCAGCGGCCAGTTGGCGGCGCGGCAGGCGACTGCCAGCGGGCTGACGCCCGAGCGGGTCAGCGCGTTGATCGGCGCCGAGGCATCCAGCAGCATCGCGGCGACGCCAGCCTCAGCGCTGAGCACGGCGCCGTGCAGCGGCGTGCTGCCTTCGGCATCGGCGACTAGTGGATTGGCACCGTTAGCCAGCAGCGTCATCACCGCTTCGGCGCGGCCGTGCCAGCTGTCGCGCGTAGCGGCCAGCAGGGGCGTGATGCCGCCGCTGGCGCGATTCACGTCCGCGCCTTTGGCGATCAGCGCGCGTAGTAGGCGCGTATCGGGCAGCAGCGCGGCGAGCATCAGCACGGGGCGCTGGTCGCGATCGTCGGCTGCGGGTGCCGTGTTGGGATCGGCGCCGGCTTCCACCAGCGCGATTGCGCGATCGATATCGCCCTCGCGCGTGGCGAGCAGCAGCGCCCTGGCCTGCTCGGGCGTGCCGGCTGTACGCTCCTGCTCGTTCAACACCACCACCGCCGGCGGCCTGGCGGGAATGGACTTGATCGCCTCCGGCGTCGTCGCCGTAGCCGGCTTGACGTTCTTCGCGCACAGCAGCGCGCGCAGCGTGCGGTTGGCAATGATCAGACAACCCAGCGGCAGCAGCACGACGCCGTAGATCGCCAGCGCCGCAATGCGCGGCTCGGACGGCAGCACGCCGTACAGGCCGGTCAACGCGACTGCACCGTAAGCCAGGGCCAGCAGAGAAAGCGCTGCCGGCAGAAACTGGCTGAAGAAACGTTCCTCGTGCGACAGATGCCGACCGAACGCCAGGCTGCGCAGGGTCGCCGTGAAGATCCACGAGCTGTCGCGCTGCGCCGGGTAAGCGTCATCCCAGATAAACACCAATCCAAACGCGGGCCACAGTCGCCACAGCGCCGCCAGCGCAATCACCAGAGCGGCCGCGAGAATCAGCGCCGCGCCAAGGCTGGGCGTGTGGCTCAGTTGCAGCATCGGCCACGCCACCAGCAAAAACACCAGCACGGTATAGCCGGTGAACATCACCAGATGCGCCGCGCCGCGGCGCAAAACCGTACGACCGAAACGCGGTTCGGGATCGAAGCCGATCGCGTGGCAGATCGCGGCCATGGTCAACGCGTTGGCCAACAGCAGCGGAATCAACGTCAGCGGATGGTTGACGAAACCGGCCGCCGCAATCGCCAGCCACCCGGGAATGAACCACGCGATAGATTGCGCGAGGGGAGGGCGTCGTCGTGATTTGGGCTGGGTCATGCCGACAGTATAGAAATCGCGGCGACTTCAGACGGTAACCTGGTGTTAACACCCGCACTATTTTTCGGCGTTTTATTCCGCGCGTGCGGCAAAGGGCTCATTCGCCCAACCTCAGTCGTCACGATCGTCGCGCGTGGCGGATTCGCGATACGACGGATGATTGGCGACGGCCAGCGTCTGCTGTGGCGGCAGCTGCAGGTGCCAGCCCTGCGTGCGCAGATGGTCGAGCACTTGTTCGGTGTCCTCCACCGGCAGCTTGCGCTGCTCGTCCAGGTGCACTTCGACCACGAAACGCAGCTCGCCCAACAGCAGCAGCAGCGATTCGGACAGCACATCGAAACCATCGCGGCGGGCCAGCCACACGTAGCTGTCGGTTTTGCGCTGGCTGGCGTAGACGAAACACTGCATGGCCGTACTCCCGTGGTGATGCCAACACCGGTCGTGCTGCTCAAGACGACTACGAGGGTAACAGCGACGGCCGCCGCGTGCTCGGCTCGATCCGAAGAAGCGCGATACGCCCTTCGGCATGGCCAAGTCTGCAAGGTCTGCCCACCATCCGCGGCCGCGAATCAGCCGCGTTTGATCAGCATGTTCACCATGCGATGAAAAAACGCCCCGTACGGCGGCCCGAGCATGCCGGCGCCGTTCAGGCGCGCCTGCCGAAACACCGGCTTCATGTGCGAGAACGTGCGGAAGCCCGCCTCGCCGTGGTAGCCGCCCATGCCCGACGGGCCGACGCCGCCGAACGGCAGGCCGTGCTGGGCGATGTGGTACAGCGTGTCGTTGACGCTGACGCCGCCGGCCACGGTGCGCGTCAGCACCGAGTCGATCAGCGCGCCGTCTTCCTCGAACAGGTACAGTGCCAGCGGGTGCGGATGGGCGGCGACGTACGCGACCGCTTCGTCGATCGAGTCGTACGGCAGCAGCGGCAGCAGCGGGCCGAAAATCTCGTCGCGCATGATGTCCATGCTGTCGCTAACGTTGCTGACCAATTGCGGCGACAGGCGTCGACGCGACGCGTCATCCGGCGCGTCGCCCAGCAGATGCACCTTGGCGCCGGCCGCCACGGCCTTGTCGCGCAGGCCGACCAGGCGCGCGTACTGGCGATCGGAGATGACGCTGGCGTACTGCTTGCTCTGCGCCAGCTGCGGATACATTTTCGCCACCGTGCGTTTGGCCACGTCGATGAATTCGGCCATGCGCGCGCGCGGCAGCAGCACGTAATCGGGCGCGATGCAGGTTTGTCCGGCGTTGACCAGCTTGCCGAACAGAATGCGCTCCACCGCGTTGTCGAAGCGCGCGCCGGGGCCGATGATCGCCGGCGACTTGCCGCCCAGCTCCAGCGTCACCGGGGTCAGGTTGGCGGCGGCGGCGCGCATCACGTGGTGGCCGACGGCGGTGGAGCCGGTGAAC
>CAIKJM010000476.1 GCA_903827735.1 uncultured Rhodanobacter sp.
CCGCAGCATCGCCGCGCGGGCAGGGCAGAACCTGAAGCCGTCGTCGATGGAGCTGGGCGGCAGCGATGCCTTCATCGTGTTGGAAGACGCCGATCTCGAGCACACCATCCCGTGGGCGCTGTGGGGTCGCATGTACAACACCGGGCAGACCTGCTGTGCGGCCAAGCGCTTCATCGTCGTGGACAAGATCGCGGACAAGTTCCTGGAGAAATTCTCCGCGGCGCTGTCCGGACTGAAGGCCGGCGATCCGCTGGACGAGAAGACCACGCTAGGCCCGCTGTCGACGGAGTCGGCGCTGGTGCAGCTGCTCGCCCAGGTCGATAGCGCGGTGGCACACGGTGCGCGCGTGCTGATCGGCGGCAAGCGCGTCGATCGCCCCGGTTGTTTCATGCAGCCGACGATTCTGACCGACGTCACGCCAAAGAATCCTGCTTTCCGTGACGAATTTTTCGGACCGGTGGCGATGTTCTTTCGCGTCAAAGACGAGGACGAGGCGATCGCGCTGGCCAACGATTCGGACTTCGGCCTCGGCGGCTCGGTCTTCACCAAGGATATCGAGCGCGGCCGCCGCGTTGCCAGCCGGGTCGACACGGGAATGATGTTCATCAACAACATCAGCTGGTCCGATGCCGAGCTGCCGTTCGGCGGCATCAAGGATTCCGGTTACGGGCGCGAGCTCGGCGACATGGGGATCCAGGAGTTCGTCAACAAGAAGCTGGTGCGTTACGCCAAGGTCGAAGCACCGGTCTGATCGGTGCCTGCAGGGCGGTGCGCTTCCACACGAAGTGCACCGCTGCTGGCCAACGCGGATAGACGATACGACGTGGTCTTCGTATCGAAGTCATCTTCATCAAAGGCAGCGATCATGAAGTTTCTCGTCGAAATGGATCACCCCAAAACGGGCCAGTGGTTGAACGATGCTGCGGCGCGTGCCTTTGTCGAAGAGGTGGTCTTTCCCACGCTAGACCGCGCAGAAACGCTGGTCAAACAGGGCTGCATTCTGGCCGGTGGTCCGGTGGCAGGCAGCATCGCGCTGCGCTTTATCGCCGAGGTCGAGTCCACCCAGCATCTGGATGAGCTGGTGTCGAGCATTCCGCTGTGGTCCGTGGCCTATACCCGCGTCACGGCACTGATCGAGTTCAGCGATCGTCGGCCGCACGTGCAGGCGCTGCTGCAGCGCAGAGTCATTCCGCTGGCCGATGCGTCGCATCTGCCCACCTGAATTTTCCGACGCGGTCCGCTGCATGCGTCTGGCCGCTGGCAATCGTTCTTTTTTTCTGGAGCTTCCGATGTACGTCAATGTCGCCGTTCTCAAAGAAACACAGCCGCATGAGCGCCGCGTGGCATTGGTGCCGTCGGTGGTGCCCAAGCTGACCAAGCTCGGTGCCAAGCTGTATATGCAGTGCGGCGCGGGCAACGCCATCCAGCTGCCCGATGGCGCCTACAAGGACGTGGCCTTCGTCAAGGAGCGCCGCCGTCTGGTCAGCGACGCGGACGTCGTGCTGGCGGTGCAGCCGCCAGCGCTCGACGTGATCGATGCGATGAAGGAGGGCGCCATCCTGGTGTCCTTTATCTACGCCGAAAAGCAGCCGGCCCTGGTGCAGAAATTGCTGGATAAAAAAATCACCTGCTTCGCGATGGAGCGCGTGCCGCGCATTTCGCGCGCGCAGTCGATGGACGCACTGTCGAGCCAGTCGGCCCTGGCCGGCTACTACGCGGTGGAGCTCGGCGCCACGCATCTGATGCGCGTGCTGCCGAAGATCACCACGGCGGCCGGTGCCATCGGCCCGGCGAAAGTGCTGGTGATGGGCCTGGGCGTGGCCGGACTGGAAGCCATCGCCACCGCGCATCGGCTCGGCGCGGTGGTGGAAGGCTACGACGTGCGGCCGGAGACCCAGGGCCAGGCGCTGTCGCTGGGCGCGACCTTCGTCGATACCGGCATCGATGCGACCGGCCAGGGCGGCTATGCACGCGAGCTCACTGCGGAGGAAAAAGCCAAGGTGACCAAGGTGCTGACGGCGCATATCCAGCAGGCTGACTTGATCATTACCACGGCGGCCGTTCCCGGCAAAGCGTCACCCAAGCTGATCAGCAAGGCGCAGGTGGCCGGCATGAAGGCCGGTGCCGTGATCGTCGACCTGTCCGCCGAAGGCGGCGGCAACTGCGAAGACACCGTGCCCGGCGAAACCACCACGGTTGGCCTGGTCACCATCGTGGCTCCGCTCAACGTGCCCTCGCTGTTGGGCGAGGACGCCAGCGAGCTGTACGCCAAGAACCAGTACAACCTGCTGGCGCTGATGCTGAAGGACAACATCATCACCATCGACTGGACCGACGAGGTGATCGCCGGTACGGCGCTCACCCACGCCGGTGTTCTGAAAAAGGCGCCAGGCGCTCCCGTCGCCACTGCAGCGAGCGCGTCACCCCAAACGGCCGGTAAGCCGGCGGTCACACCACCCACCACCAAAGCAGCCTGAGCTACCGCTCGGGATCCTGCACGGGAATTGCCATGACTATCGACGGCTTCGTCGCTCTGTACATCTTCATGCTCGCCGCGTTTGCCGGCTGGGTCATCATCGGTCGCGTCCCCGCGATCCTGCACACGCCGCTGATGTCCGGCTCCAACTTCGTCCACGGCATCGTGGTGATCGGCGGTCTTTACGCGCTGCTCAACGCCAGCACCGGATTGGAACAGGGCATCGGTTTTATCGCGGTGCTGCTCGGCGCCGGCAACGCGGCCGGTGGCTATGCGGTGACCGATCGCATGCTCGCGATGTTTCAGACCAGCGGCCATCAGCCGGTCCACGCCACTCACAAAGGCGGCGCTCACCGCCGCAAATCCACGTCGCCGAAGAAAGGCTGAGGAACGGACATGCTTACGATGCTTCCCCCACTGCTTATCGATATCGTTGGTATCGTCGCCGCCTTTCTGCTGATGTTTGGACTGTGGCGCATGTCGTCGCCGGTCACCGCGCCAGCCGGCATCAAGGTCGCCGGTATCGGCATGGTCGCCGCCGTGGCGGCCAGCTTTCTGTACGTGTTCAACATCAGTCCGGCAGCGCATCCGCATCTGCCGGTAAATCTGGCCCTGGCCGGTATTGCCCTGGCGGTTGGGGGCGGGCTGGCCTGGTGGGGTGGACGCAAGGTGGCGATGACCGCGATGCCGCAGATGGTTGCGCTCTACAACGGCATGGGCGGCGGCGCGGCCGGCGCGATTGCCGCGATGGAGCTGTTCGGCAACCATGCGCGCGGCGTCACCCAGCTGGGCGTGACGCTGCTCGGCGCGATCATCGGCGCGGTATCGCTGTCCGGTTCGCTGATTGCCTGGGCCAAGCTGCAGGGCGTGCTGAACAAGCCGCTGCGCATCAAGGGTCAGCAGATCATCAATGCGGTGGTGATGCTCGCCACGCTGGCGGTCGGTTTCTACATCCTGTTTATCGTGCAGAGCGGCACCGTGCCGGTACTGTCGCTTCAGGCCTTGATCTGCCTGTTCTTCGGCTGCGCCATGCTCTTCGGCATCTTGATGACGCTGCCGATCGGCGGTGCCGATATGCCGGTGGTGATCTCGATCTACAACGCCTTCACCGGACTGGCCGTGGGCCTGGAAGGTTTCGTGCTGCAGACGCCGGCACTGATGATTGCCGGCATGCTGGTCGGCGCGGCGGGCATTCTTCTCACGCTGTTGATGGCCAAGGCGATGAACCGCTCGGTGAGCAACGTGCTGTTCACCAATTTCGGCGACGTGGTGAAGCAGAAGCAGGGCGCGATCAAGGGCAGCCTGAAGCCCACGGCGGCGGGCGATGCGGGCATTGCGATGCGCTATGCCGGCAGCGTGATCATCGTGCCGGGTTATGGCCTGGCCGCCGCGCAGGGCCAGCAGAAGCTGTACGAGTTCGTGAAGCTGTTGATTGCCGCCGGTGTGAAAGTGCGCTTCGCGGTGCATCCGGTCGCCGGCCGCATGCCGGGGCAGATGGACGTGTTGCTGGCCGAAGCCGGTGTGCCGTACGACCTGATCTTCCAGCTTGAAGACATCAACGACGACTTTGCGGCGACCGACATCGTGCTGGTCATCGGTGCCAACGACGTGGTGAATCCCTCCGCGCGCAGCGACAAAAGCTCACCGATCTTCGGCATGCCGATTCTCAATGCGGACAAGGCCAAGCAGGTGTACGTGGTCAAGCGCGGCGAGGGCAAAGGCTACGCCGGCATCGTCAATCCCCTGTTCTATGCCGACAACTGCAACATGGTCTATGGCGACGCACAGGCGGTGATGGTCGAGATGATCGAAGCCGTTCGCGGCCTCGGTCTTTCTGCCGCCGCCTGACTCTCAGTTTTACGAAGTTCTTTGGATTCATCATGAAAACCTGCATTAACAAAAAGAAAAGTGCGATGACTTTGGGCGTCTTGTTCGCCCTGGCCAGTGCGGTCGTTGCGCATGCCGATGACGCCACATCACCGCAGTACTCGTTCGCGCTGACGCCCTCCAGCGACTATATTTTTCGCGGCGTGAGCCAGACCGAAAACGATCCGGTGCTGTTCGCATGGAGCCGGGTTTCCTACGACGCGTTCTACGCCACGCTGGGCGCGGAAAACGTCGACTTCAACAACAGCACCGACGCCGAGTACGACGTGTCGGTGGGCTGGAGCAAGCTGCTTGCCGGTTACACCGTCGACCTGGGCGTGATCCGCTACGGCTACATCAAAGCGCCATCGCGTATCGATACGGTCGAGCTGCGCGCCATCGTGTCGCATCCGCTGGGGCCGATGACGCTGGGTGGCGCGGTGTATCACACGTCCAACTATTTCGGCAGCAACGACAGCGCCACGTATGGCGAAGTGAACCTCGCTTTTCCGATCGCCAAGGCGCTGTCCGGCAGCGTGGCGCTGGGACGCCAGACGGTCAGCGGCGGCAACGACTATTCCACCTGGAATGCCGGCGCCAGCTATGCCTTCAACAAGCATTGTTCGCTCGACCTGCGCTACTACGACACGCAGGGTCATACGCCAAGCAATCTGGCGGGTAACCACATCGTGGCGTCCGTTCGGCTCTCGATGTAGCTCATCCACTCGACGCATGGCCGTCCATGACGCCGCCATGCGCGGGTCCGATTTGATCTTTCGCCATCGGCCAAACGCTTCACGGCGCAGCCGCACTTCGTCCACCTCTCTTTTCAGGACATCCCCATGACCCGTCAAATGCACGCCGCCGTCGTTGAAGCCTTCGGCAAACCGCTGGTACTGCGCGAGTGGGACATTCCCACGCCCGGCCCCGGCCAGATCCTGGTCAAGACCGAAGCCTGCGGCGTCTGTCACACCGACCTGCACGCGGCGCGCGGCGACTGGCCGCTGAAGCCGAATCTGCCTTTTATCCCGGGTCATGAGGGCATCGGTATCGTGGTCGCGCTGGGCGCCGGCGTCACCAGCGTCGTGGAAGGCGAACGGGTGGGCGTGCCATGGCTGTACTCGGCCTGCGGCCACTGCGAGTACTGCCTCACCGCGTGGGAAACTGTCTGTGCCAAGGCCGAGTTCGGCGGCTATACCAAGAACGGCGGCTTTGCCGAATACATTCTGGCCGATCCCGACTATGTCGCCCATGTGCCGCACGATCTGGCCGCTAAAGAAGCCGCGCCGATCATCTGTGCGGGCATCACCACGTACAAGGGCATCAAGGTCGCCGACGTGCGGCCGGGTCAGTGGATCGCCATCTCCGGCATCGGCGGGCTCGGCCATCTAGCCGTCCAATACGCCAAGGCGATGGGGCTGAAGGTTGTCGGTGTCGATATCGATGACGGCAAGCTGGCGCACGCGACACGGCTCGGGGCCGATGCGGTGGTCAACGCGAAAAACGGTGATCCGATCGAAGCGGTGCGTGCCGCCACCGACGGCGGTGCACACGGCGTGCTGATTACCGCACCGTCGCTGGGCGCGTTCAGGCAGGGCGTCGGCATGACGCGCAAGCACGGCACCTGCGTGCTGGTCGGTCTGCCGCCGGGTGAATTTCCGGTGCCCCTGTTCGACGTGGTGGCCAACTGCATCACCGTGCGCGGCTCGTTCGTCGGCAATCGCGCCGACATGGCCGAATGCCTGGCTTTTGCGGCGCAGGGCAAGGTGAAGGCGGATATCGAGCTGCAGCCGCTGTCGGCCATTAACGACATTTTCGAACGCCTGCAGAAGGGCGACGTGCCCTCGCGCGTGGTGCTGGATTTTGGCGCAGCTTGATAGCTGCCACGCCAGCATCGTTTTGCCATCGTCACTTTCGACACGCTACGGAGCATGGACATGCACAGCATGGACAACTATGAAATCAGCTTCGGCACCGTGCCGACGAAAGGCTTCGATGGCGAAAAGGTGTTCCTGTCCAGCTACACCATCACCGGCCCGCACAAGGAATGGGTCGAGTCGGTGCAGGGCAGCGTCGAACACGAGATGCAGAGCGACGCGCTCGACGAGGCCCAGATCATGGGCGAGCGGCGGCTGGCCAGCCTCGAAACGTTCGGGGTGCATCGCACCTATCACCACTCATGGAATAACTCATGAAAGTTTCGCATACCGCCATCGACAGCACGCTGTCCGTGGTTGCCACACCGCCTACGGCATCGCATCGCCGCACGCTGGAAAAATTGTTTCGCCATCCTGCGGCGCAGAACATTGACTGGGACGACGCGCTGGCGCTGTTTGAAGTTATCGGCGACGTCGAGCACAAGAACAACGACAAGTGGCTGTTTCAGATCGGCGCCGAACACCAGCTCATGCATCAGCCGCACGGCAAGGACCTGACCGGCGACGAGGTCATCGAGCTACGGAAATTTCTGCAGCGCGCCGGCTGGTCGGCGCAGGGCGTGGTGACGCCCGCGCCTGCGTCGAGCGTCACCACGCCGAGCCTGATGGTCGTCGTCGATCACCACGAGGCGAAGATTTATCGCATTGCCACGGACGCTCGCGACGCTTCACGAAAGCAGATTCAGCCATACGACCCGCATCATTTCTTGCATCACCTCACGCACAAGGATCAGGACCGCGAGCGCGGCCAGCGCGCGCCGGAAGATCCCAGCTTCTATGTGCGGATCACTGCGGCGTTAACCGGCGCCGGAGCTATCGTGGTGGTGGGCCACGGCACCGGACACAGCAACGCCGCGCACCGCCTGATGGAGCATCTGCGCGCGCATTCGCCGGAGACTCATGCACGCGTGGTGCGCGAAGTGACGGCGGATCTGTCCAGCGTCACGCCGGCACAGCTGCTAGATATCGCCGGCCAGACGGCATGCTGACCCGCTGTCAGACCGACGGCTGTCCTGCCTGCGCAGCGCCGCCGCCGGCCGCGCCGCCGCGTTTCGTCAAGCCGCCGGCGCTGAGTATGAAAACTGCGCTGCTGGGCGTGCGCCAGATGGCAGAGGCTGATCTGCTGTCGGTGGACGCCGGCATCTCGTCGTTCGATCTGATGACGAACGCCGGAGCCGCCGTGGCCCACGCGATCATCACGCGCTGGACGTCGCGCCCCCTGCTGGTGCTGTGCGGGCCAGGCAACAATGGCGGTGACGGCTTCGTCGTCGCTCAGCTGCTGGCCGAAGCGGGCTGGTCTGTGCGCGTGGCGATGCTGGGTTCGCGCGAACAGTTGAAAGGCGAAGCGCATCGGCACGCCGAGCGCTGGCACGGCAATATCGAAACGCTAAGTCCGGACGTACTCAAAGGCGCCGAGCTGATCGTCGACGCGCTGTTCGGCGCCGGCCTGCGCGGCGCCTTGACCGGCGCCGCACTGGATACGCTGGCGGCAGCCGCTCGCGGCCGTGCGCCGATCGTCGCTGTCGATGTGCCCAGCGGAGTGATGGGCGACACCGGCGCGGTGCTGGGCGCGGTGCGCGCGGTACTGACCGTGACCGCGTTTCGCAAGAAGCCGGGGCATCTGCTGATGCCGGCGCGGAGTTTTTGCGGCGAGGTGATCGTCACCGACATCGGCACGCCTGTTTCGGTGCTCGAACAGATCGCACCGGACACCTTCGAGAACGATCCGGCCCTGTGGCTTGATCAACTGCCGGTGACCAGCGACGACGGCAACAAGCACACGCGCGGTCACGCGTTGATCTTCGGCGGCTATCCCATGACCGGCGCCGCGCGCATGGCGGCCCGCGCTGCGGCGCGCGCGGGTGCAGGCCTCACCACGATCGCCGTCGCCGAGATGGCCTTGCCCGTCTACGCGGCATCGCTGACCAGCATCATGGTCCGGCCGATCGTGACGCCGGCCGATTTCATGCACCTGCTCGATCGCAGCCGCTTCTCCGCGTGGCTGATCGGGCCGGGTGCCGGTGTCGACAAGGAAACGCTGGGACGCACGGTGGCGATGCTGGCCACCGGTTGTCCCACCGTTGTAGACGCCGACGCGATCACCGTATTTCAGGACGATCCCGGCGCGCTCGACCGCGCAATTATCGGACCCTGCGTGCTGACGCCACACGACGGCGAATTCCATCGGGTCTTCGATGCTGCCGGCGACAAGCTCGTGCGCACCCGCGCCGCGGCGAGGCGCTGCGGTGCGGTCGTGGTGCTGAAAGGCAGGGATACCGTGATTGCAGCACCAGACGGCCGCGCCATCATCAACAGCAATGCGCCGCCCACCCTGGCGACTGCCGGCTCGGGCGACGTGCTCGGCGGCATCATTCTCGGCCTGCTGGCGCAGGGCATGGATGCCTTTCTAGCCGCCGCCGCCGGCGTCTGGCTGCATGGTGCGGCGGCCAACGCATTCGGCCCGGGTTTGCTGGCGGAAGACCTGCCTGACCTGCTGCCGCATGTCTTCCAACACCTGGCAAAAGAGGTCATCTGATGAACGTTCTGTCCATTGGCGAATCGATCGAGGTCGCCCCCGCACGGGACGCCGCCCAGACTGGAGTGGCTAGCGATCTGCAGCGTCGCATGCATGCGTACTGGCAAGCGGCCAACGCGGTTTCGCTCAGGCAGGCTTCCTCACCAGATAACGTGCAAAGAGTCTGCCCGCTCGCGGATGGCGAACCGCGCGGGTCGAGCCCAGCAGCTAGCGCAGTGGCGCTCAATCTGGTCTATGTCCACCTCAATCGGCTGATCCGCAACTACGATCTGAGCATGATCCTGGTGGCGGGCGCCGGTGACTGCGGCGCAGCGCTCGATGCCCAGCGTTACTTAGAAGCTACTTCGGTCGAGCGTCGGTCCACTAGCGCCGGTCATCGCGATGGGCTGCCGCGCTTGCCCAAGCGGCAAGCCACGCGGCACGCTTTGCGCGACCAGGCTTCCACGTCAGGGCAGCACAAGACATCCGAAGCTGGCCGCTCGCTGCTGCATGCGTATGGCGCAGCCTTCGAGAGCCCGGAGCTGATCGTCGCGTGCTTTGTCGAGGATGCGCAGGCTGAAGCCGGCACGTTTGCAGCGGGCTGGCACGGCAATACCTTGCTCGATCCAGGGCTCGACGGCGCTGTGCTGCCGATTCTGCATTTGCGCGGTATCCGCTCCTGCGGCGAAGACGCGCCCCAACGCCTGAGCGACGATGCCCTGGTGTCGACCCTGCGCGCCAAGGGTTACGAGCCCTGGTTGGTGGCGTGCGAGGACTCGGTCAGCATGCACCAACGCCTCGCCGACACGCTCGATGCGATGCAGGACCGCATCGGCCAGATCCAATCGAACGCAAGGTCTGCCAGATGCGCGCCGCCGATCGAGCGCCCGCGTTGGCCGATGTTGATTCTGCATACGCCACAGGAGTGGACTGAGCCAGTAGTCCCCGATGCATTGGCAGGGACATTCGAGCGGGACACGCACCCGCTGTGTAACGGCAGCCTCAGCCATTCCATGACGGCAGCGTCGCTGACAACCTGGCTGGAGAGCAATGCACCGAACGAATGCTTCGATGAGCACGGCGCGTTGCGAGCGGAGTTGGAGACGCTGGCGCCGAAGCCATCGCAGTGCCTTGGAAGCAACACGTATACAGACGACGGTTCCTGGTTACCTCTTTCGCTACCGGAGCGGCATCGTTACGCGGTGATCGTCCATGGGTCCGACGACATGCTGCTGGAAGGCCGACGCGTGCTCGACACCTGCCTTGACGATCTCGACGCACTCCAGGCCCATAGTCAGTCGTCGTTCTACTTTGTGACCGAACAAAGCTTACCCATGCGCATGTCCGCGATTGCCGACGCGTTCGCTGAAAAACCGGCTTGTGATGGCTACGGTGGCGAGAAAACTGCGGATGGTTTAGCTATCCACGCGCTGAGCAATGACATTCTCAAGGAATGGCAAAACGACTATAAAACGGCCGGCGGCCACACGCTGCACGCGTGTTACGACGCGTTTATCGAGGCGCTCGATGCGCGATTGACGCAGTACGCCGCTCGAACGATGGAGATAGCGCAGGCTGTGCCACCCGATTCTCACGCTGTCGTCGAGAGAACGTTCAGTAGGCGTCCCTTGCCGTTATGGGACGAGGCGATCGATGCCATCGTTGCGGGGAAAGAGACGCTCGACCGCGCGCACGCCGAAAAGTCCGGCTGCTATACGCTGAAGCGCAGCGGGCTTGAGAACATCGCCTGCTCATGCGGTCGACTCCACCACGAGACGCACGCATGCGGTGAATCGCACGAGCAGTACAAGCGCTCGGTGGCAGAGTTCGAGATCGACGAAATGGACCAGCACGATGCGGCGCACGCTCGCTGGAGCTATTGAACCCATGAAGAACGACGCGTCGCCACCCGGATCCATCGTGCTGTCGTTGAACAGCGGCTCGTCCTCGCTGAAGTTCGGCGTGTATCAGATCACGTCGACGCAGACCCAGCGGCTTTTATCGGGCGAAGCCGAAACCCTCGGGGCCGGCAAGAGCGGCTTTCACGCGACAGATGCCGAGCATCAGCCCATCGCCTGTCCGGACCGGCCGATGACCACCATGGCGCAGGTGCTGCAGCGCATTGGCAAGCTCGTCTCCGATAGCGATCTCCCACTATTAAAAGCCATTGGCCATCGCATTGTTCACGGCGGTCCGAAGCTGCGTCAGCCGTGCCGCATCGACACCGACGTGATCGTGGAATTGAAGCGCGTTTCTGCCTTTGCGCCGCTGCATACGCCCGCTTCGCTGGAGGTTATCGCCCTGGCGCATCAGACGTTTCCCGGCCTGCCACAGGTAGCCTGTTTCGATACGGGGTTTCACGCGCATATGCCGGAGATCGCCCGCGTGCTGCCGCTGCCGAAGACGCTGCGGGCACAGGGCATTCAGCGCTACGGTTTTCACGGGCTGTCGTGCGAATCGATCGTGCAGCAATTGGGAGAGGACATACCCGCGCGATTGATCATCGTGCACCTTGGCAACGGCGCCAGCGTTACGGCGGTGAGAAAAGGCGTCTCG
>CAIKJM010000477.1 GCA_903827735.1 uncultured Rhodanobacter sp.
CGAACTCGTCGTCGATGGTCGCGGCCATCAGGTCGCCGGCTGCGAGCAGGGTTTCTTTCTCGGTGGCACGCTGTTCGATCGCGTCACCCCATCGATGCGCATCTACAAGGAAGAAATTTTCGGACCCGTGCTGTGCGTGGTGCGCGTAGCGGATTTCGCCAGTGCGCTGGCGTTGGTGGATTCGCACGAATACGGCAACGGCACAGCGATTTTCACCCGCGATGGGCACGTCGCGCGCGAATTCGCGCACCGCGTGCAGGTCGGCATGATCGGCATCAACGTGCCCATTCCTGTACCGATGGCCTTTCACAGTTTCGGTGGTTGGAAAAAAAGTCTGATGGGCGATCACCACGCACACGGTCCAGAAGCGGTGCGGTTTTACACCCGTCAGAAAGCCGTAACTCAGCGCTGGTTGGCAGATAAGGACAGTGTGGGCGCCGAATTCGCTATGCCTACGCACTGAGGGACGCGCTGGCTCAGTGCAACGCGTTGTTTTGCTTCAGCGCAGCACGTTTTTTGCCCCGCAACGCAACACGAAAAAACGCAATAGGCCTCGGGCGTTAGTCAATTGAGCGTGATGAGTATCCGTCCGAAAATGCCGAGTAATAAAAAAATCATAAAAGATACGGAAAGAACTCGTATTCATTTTTCGCTTGAAAAATGCTGAACGTTTAACGAACGCACCAGTCGCTTCACCATTGGGAGAGAGGGAATCATGGCTTCAACATTTCGGAAAAAATCACTCGCTTGCGCGCTCACTATCGCAGGCCTCGGTCTCGGCATGGGCCTGGCAGCACCGCAGGCGCACGCAGCGGATGACCTGACCACCAGTCCTTATCTCTTCGGCGACTGGAACGGTGAGCGCACCCGTCTGGCTGACGAGGGCATCAGTTTCGATTTCGGCTACGGTGGTGAAGCCGCGCACAACTTTACCGGTGGTACCGCGCACCTAACCCGCTATACCGATCAGTGGAAAGGCGGCGTCAAACTCGATCTGGCCAAGCTGTGGGGCTGGCAGGGCGCCACCTTCCGCATGATGATCACCGATCGTAACGGTCGTAACCTCGGTGCCGACGCCAACATCGGCAACAACCAGCTGATCCAGGAAGTCTACGGCCGCGGCCAGACCTGGCACCTCACGGAGTTCTCGCTGGAACAGGACTTCTTCGACGGCGCGCTGGCCATCAAGGCCGGTCGTCTTCCGGTCGGTGAAGATTTCGCCGCTTTCTCTTGCGACTTCCAGAACTTGACCTTCTGCGGCTCGCAGCCGGGCAACATCGTCGGTGGTTACTGGGTCAACTGGCCGACCAGCCAGTGGGCCGCCAACGTCAAACTCAACACCACCAAAGAAACCTACGTGATGTTGGGCGCCTATCAGGTCAATCCGAATTATGTGAACAACCAGTACGCCGAGAGCAAAGGCCTGATTCCGGATTTCCCCGGCGGCACCACCGGCGCGCTGATCCCGTTGGAATTTGGCTGGACGCCGAAGGCTAACGGCCTGCCGGGCGCTTACAAGTTCGGCGTCTGGTACAACACGTCGAAGGGTTCTGACCTGTATTACGACATCAATCACGATCCAGCAGGCGAGACCGGCCTGCCGGCCCTGCAGCGCGATGGCCAGTACGGCGCCTATATCAACTTCATCCAGCAGGTCAGCGGTGAAGCCGGCGGTTCGGGCATGTCGATCTTCTTGAATGCATCGCAGGCCGATCGCAACACGGCGGCCACCGATCGACAGATCTCGCTCGGCATGGAATATGCCGGACCGTTTGCTCGCTCTAACGACATGATCGGCTTCGCCGTCGGCGAAACTAACGCCAATAGCCGCTATGCGGCCTATGTCAGAGAGAACAATGCGCGTACCGGCGAAAACGTCATCGTCGGCGATGGCAACGAATACGTCACCGAGCTGTTCTACAGCTGGGCGCCGATTCCGTCGATCTACCTACGCCCCAACCTGCAGTACATCCTGCATCCGGGTGGCACCAGCGAAAACAGCAACGCGTTCGTGCTCGGCCTGAAGATGGGCTTCACGTTCTAATAGGCGGTGCCGAGTTGCTGCACTAATCGCAGCAGCGTATCAAACATCCCGGCCCTGGTGCCGGGA
>CAIKJM010000478.1 GCA_903827735.1 uncultured Rhodanobacter sp.
AGCTGTTCGGCGCCGCCAAGCCCGACCGCACACCGCCAGAAATCACCATTACCGATGCCGCCGCCGAAGCCATCCGCCAGGGCACGGCCGACGCGCGAGGCGTGGCGCTGCATCTGGAAATCGGCCCCGACCACAGCGCCGGTTTCCAGCTCGCCCCGGCCGGCGAGCATGACATCGTGGCGCGCAGCAACGGCCTCGAGGTGCATTTCGACCCGGCCAGCGCGCAGCGCGCCAAAGGCATCGTGATCGACTGGGTATCCACCGTGCAGGGCGAAGGGCTGAGCCTGAAGTTTCCCGGCGCGCAGGAAATCAAATCGCTCACCGTGCAGGAGCTCAAGTCCCGACTGGCCGCTGGCGACGTCACCCTGATCGACGTGCGCCCTGCCCACAACCGCGCCGCCGTTCCGCCGTTGCCACAAGCCCGCGTGCTGGACGACGAAGGGTACGAGCGCCTGGCCGCGCTGCCCAAGGACACGGCGCTGGCCTTTATCTGCAACGTCGGCATCTCCAGCCAGAGCATGGCCGAACGATTCGCCGCGCACGGTTTCAGCAACGTCTACAACGTGGCGGGTGGCATGGAAGCGTGGCATTCGGCTTGATCCGCTGATCCCAGCTGAATGTCCTCCCATCCGACCTCGCCGCCGATCAGCCAATGGATGGCGGAAGCCGGCCAGGCGCTTGGCCGGGGCAAACTGGATGCCGCCGAGCGCCTGCTGAAGCAGGTGCTGGCGATCAACCCGGTAATGGCCGATGCACGTTATCTTTACGGCATCACGTGCCTGATGCGCGGCCAAGCCGCCGAAGCCGCCGACTGGCTGCGCAAGGCCGTCGAGCAGCGGCCCGCCGATGCCAATATGCGGACCTATCTGGGCTGCGCCCTGCACGATGCCGGCGCGTTCGACGAAGCGCTGATCCACCTGCGCCGCGCCTGCGAACTGGCGCCGCAACAGGCCAAGCTCCGCTACAACCTCGGCAAGGCGCTGAAGGAACGCGGCCAACTGAGCGAAGCCAATGAAGCCTTTCGCCAGACGCTGACGCTGGACGCACAGCACGTGTTGGCCCGCCTCGGCGTGGCCGATATCGCCACCATGCGGGGGGATATCCCGCGCGCCGTTGCCGAGTACCGGCACGTGCTGCGCCAACAACCCGGACGCGCCGAAGCCTGGCACGGCCTGGCCAATCTCAAGACCGAGCCGCTGGGCCCGGACGACATCGCGCTGATCCGCCGTGCCCTGGGCGAGCCCAACCTGCCGCCCGATACGCGGGTCATGCTCGGTTTCAGCCTGTTCCGCGCGCTGGAAGACCAGCAAGACTACGCCGGCGCTTTCCATGCGCTGCGCCAGGCCAACGCCGACAAACGACGACAGATACATTGGGACGCCGCCGCCGAACGGGCGCAGATCGACCGTATCCTCGAAGCGTTCCAGGGACCGCTTCCCGCGCCGCCGGATGCCACGCTGGGCAAGGAAGTCATTTTCATCGCCAGCATGCCGCGCTCGGGCTCCACCCTGGTCGAACACATCCTCGCCACCCATCCCGAGGTTGAGGGCGCCAACGAAATTGCCGATCTGCCGCAGGTCATTGACGATGAATCGCGCCGCCGCGGCCAGCCCTTCCCGCAATGGGTAACGGCCGCGACTGCTGATGACTGGCAGCGGCTGGGGCAGGACTACCTCACCCGCACCGCACGCTGGCGCGAGCAACGCCCGCGCTTTACCGACAAGAACGTCGTCAACTGGCCGCTGATAGGTGCCGTGCGTCTGATGCTGCCCGGCGCCAAAATCATCCACTGCCATCGCGATCCGGTGGAAACCTGCTTCTCCTGCTACCGCCAGCTGTTCCGCGATGGCTTGCACTACAGCTACAACCTCGACGAGATGGCCGAGCACTACCACGACTACCAGCGCCTCAGCGCATTCTGGCTGACACGCCACCCGCAACACATGCTTGATCTCTCCTACGAAACGCTGGTGCGCGAGCCCGAAACACAGATCCGGCAACTGCTCACCTTCTGCGACCTGCCCTTCGACCCCGCCTGCCTCACGCCTCACCGCACCCAACGCGAAGTGCTCAGCACCGCCAGCGCAGCGCAGGTGCGAGAGCCTATCCGCTCCGACACAGCGCATACCACACAGTATTTGGAGTGGTTGCAGCCTCTGCAGCGAAGCTTTTGGAATGCTCATAGAAGCCGCACGTAAAACACTTACGAGCAAGCTGCTGCAGCAATTATTCAAAGCGGTTAAGCGGCTTCTTCATTAAGTGCAGTAATCAAGGAATGCACTCGACAAGGTCGGCGCATAAAAAAAGGCCGCCGGTAAACGGCGGCCTTGTGGTTTCGTCCCTTTTCTTTATATCGGGATTCTCAACGC
>CAIKJM010000479.1 GCA_903827735.1 uncultured Rhodanobacter sp.
AAGCCGAACTGCTCGTACGGCGTTTTGTAGATGCCCATCTCGTTGCCGAGAAACTCCGAGTACAGGCCCCAACCCTCGCCATAGGCGGAGATGTAGCCGTTGCGGCGAAACTCCGGCTGATCGTGCTGTTCGTCGGCCAGCTCCAGCTGCAGCGCGTGACCAGGGTAAGACTCGTGCAGGGTCAGCGCCGGCATGTTGTACAGCGGCCGCGACGGCAGGTCATAGGTATTGACCAGATAGACGTCCGGGCCACCGCGGCCGGAGGTGTAGTAAGGCGCGATGGCGTCGGGCACGGGCTCGATGGTGAAGCGCTCGCGCGGCAGGTGGCCGAACAACTTGCCCACTTTGCCGTCGACTTCTTTCGCCACCCAGGCGCTGCGATCGAGTAATTCCTGTGGCGTCTTGGCATAGAACTGCGGGTCGGTACGCAAAAAATGCAGAAAGTCGGCGAAGCTGCCCTTGAAGCCCGTCTGCGCCATCGTGTCGAGCATCTGCGCGTGGATCTTCGCGACTTGGTCCAGCCCGATCTGGTGGATCGCATCGGCGCTCAGATCGAGCGTGGTGTACTCGTGGATCTGCTGGCGGTAATACGCTTTGCCGTCGGGCATCGCCTCGGCGGCCAGCGTGGTCCGCGCCTGCGGCACGTACTCGTTGCGGAAGAACGTCAGCAGCTTGGCGTAGGCCGGAATCACGTCGTCCCGAATGCGCTGGACGGCCTCACCCTGCAGCGCCTGCGCATCATCGGCGCCGATCGAATCCGGCAGATGTTTGAACGGCTGGTAGAAGGCGCTTTCGGTGGGGTCCTTGAGATCGGCAACCGCGGCGATGGACACGTCGCGCCCGTTGAGCACCGCGCGCGGCACGCTGAAACCGCGCTTGAGGCCGAGCCGCATATTGGCGATCTGCTGATCGAAATACGCCGGTATCTGGTCAAGTTTGTCGAGGTACTTGTGGTAGTCGTCGACCGTGCGCAAATTGCCGCCGCCCAGCTCGTAGCCCACGTCGGACCAGAACGCCGAGTCGCTGTTGAAGGGCATCTGCCAGTTGGCGAAATGCTGGTCGGCGACGAAGTTGCCGATCTGCTCGCGGTAGACCGCGGCGTTGATGCGGTTGGCCGGCGACAGCTGGCTCGCATCGATGCCGTCGAGCTGCTTGAGCACGCGCTGCCAATAGGCGAGGCGCTGCTGCTGGCTGGCGGCGTCGACATCGTCGAGGCGCCCATCATTGGGCTGCGATTCGCCCGAGGTGCTGACGCCGGACTGGCCGGTGCGCCATGACCATTCCTGCTGATACAGATTCTGAAACGAGGTATCGGCAGTGCTCGGAGCAGCCCACGCCGGCAGGGTCAGCAGGCCGGCAATCATCGCGACCAGGATTTTTTTTGTGGCAATGTTCGTGGTCACTTTGTTCTTCATCACTTTTTTCTTCACTGCCACTGACTTCACTTAAGTCCACTCCTTCAACGTTCGTTCTTGTCCGGCTTTACCAAAGCTCCGCTGCCGCTGGCGGCGTCTTCCACGCTCCAGTAATCCAGCGCCGCCGCCGGCAGCTGGGGCAGCGCAGCAAGCATCAGCAATTGACGCACGGCTTCCTTCAATCGCGCTACCCGCAATTCGATATGTCTTGCCTGCAGCCAGTCGGCGAAATCGGCGAGCGCCTCCAGCGCGCTGCTGTCGAGGTCCGGCGATTCCTCCAAGCTCAGGATCACCCGCGTTATCGGCATGACCGTAGCGACCGGCGGCCGTACATCGTCCTGCGCCAGCACGCGGGCGCGCGCCAGCGCCAGCATCGGCTCGGCGTTGGCGAAAAACAGCGGCTCCTCCGGCCGCAGAATCATCGTGCCGGCCGGCGGCAGCGCCTGCGGATGCCGCGCGATGTCAACAAAGTCGTGGCTGTCGGCCAGCCGGCCCAACGCGCTCAGCCTGGGTGTCGCCAGCGTGCGCAGCAGCATCGCCAGGCTGAAGCCGATGGCCACCAGCAAACCGTTGAGCACGCCTAGTGCGACCACCGCCAACACGGCAGCCAAAGCGACCAGCCGGTCGCGTCGCCATTTCAGATACGGCTTGAAGACGTCCAGACGCAGCGACTTGCTCACCGCGTGGATCACGATCGCCGCCAGCACCGGCACCGGAATGCGCTCGATCCACGGCAGGCAAGTCAGCACCAGCACGAGCACGGTGGCGGCAGCGGTCAGACCCGCCAGCCGCGACTGCGCGCCGGCGGCTTCATTGGCCGAGCTGCCTGAGTAGCCTGCCCCCACCGGCATGCCGTGAAACAGCCCGGACACCACGTTGGCCACGCCGAGCGCGGCCAGATCGCGATTGGCTGCCACCGCCTCGCCGTGCTTCAACGCGAAGCTGCGGATCGAGCTGTACGACTCCGCATACAGAATCAGCATCAGCGCCGCGGCGAGCTCCAGATCCGGCAGCCACTGCGCGCGATCGGGCAGCGCCGGCGCCGCCCAGCTCAGCGCCAGACGGATCACGCCGGTGAGCGCTACGCCGCGCGTAGCCAGCCAGCTGGAGCCGACGATACCGACGACGATCACCAGCAAGGTGCCCGGCAGACGGCGCAGGCGTTCGAGCAGAAACAGCAGCAGCAGGGCGACGATGCCACAGCCAAAGCTGGCCACATGCCACTCACGCAGACGCTGCAGCAGTTCGATAATCAGCGGTACAAAACTCGACTGCTTTGCGGCCAGGCCGACGAGATTCGGCCACTGCTTGACCGCAATCACCAGCGCCAGACCGAACGCGTAACCGCGCAGCACCGGCTTGGCGATCAGATTGGAAATGCCGCCCAGCCGCGCCGCGCCGGCGAGCAGAAAACACGCGCCGGTCAGCAGCACCAGCAACGCCGCGAACGCCGCTCGCAAGATGGGATCGCCGCCGCCGATCGCCACGCTGGCCGCGGCCAGCACCGCCGCCGAAGACGATGTCGCCGATACGATGGCGTAACGGCTGCGCCCGATCACGCCGTAGCAGACCAGGCCGGCGAACAGCGCGATGACGCCGGCCTGCGGCGGCAAACCGGCGATGCTGGAATACGCTACCGCTTCAGGCAGCAGCAGCCCCGCGATCGACAGCCCGGCTAGCAGATCGGCCGATCGCGACGGCGTGGTCGCGGCTGCCGTATTCATGCAGCGCGATTCATACGATCGGGCCACTCCAACCCGGTAGGTAGGCGGCTTCATGCGTATGCGCCAGTTCCAGCGACTGTTTCAGCGCGCGCTTGCCGGGCTGTTCGCCCTTGAGCTTGACCCGCGAACGCAGAAAATCCGCCCACAAAAATTCGGCGTAGGGCGTGGCGTCCTTCGAATAACCGCCGGCTTCGCGCACGCGTGCGGACAGCGTGCGGTAGGGGTCATCGGTCAAGTCGGTGAGCTTGGCCGGAAACGCGTCGTAGTCGGCGCGGTGGCCGTGCGCATCGTACGGATGCGCCCAGCGGTTGAACTCCATGGTGCGCCAGAACACGGCCGGCTCCAGCCAGGAAAAATCCCGCTGCACCAGAACCGGCACGCTGTCGACCTTTTCCTCGATCAGCGCCAGGCCGAGATGATGATGGTCGACGATATAGACCTTGCCACCGGGGCCGAGCACACCGGGAAACCAGTGCCGGCTGAGCAGCTCCTTGCGCTTTTTCTTAGCGAGCTTTTCCCACTCGGCGCGCTTGGCGGCGACCTCGGCGTAACCCACGGTGAGTTGGGTCGGTCGCAGATCGGCTGGCGCCACCTGCAGCTGGGGATGATGGGGTTGCATGCAATTCCGCCCTCGCGATTGAGTGCGTGCCAGCGTACTAGCGATCGCGCAACGGTGCACCGTGACGGTCGACCCGAGAGGGCTTAGCTGATGTCCATCGTGCCGGCGCCCACAGCTCGCAGATAGCTGGCCAGATTTCGCTCGGCCGATTCCGTGCAGACCTCACCGGTCGGGGCGCAGGCGGCCATGCGGTCGGGACGGAAATTTCGAAAGTCCTTGCGCAGCCGGCACCACGCACCGAGCGTCCAGGCACCGCCCCAGAACGACAGGCACAGCGGCTCGACCTCACGCGCGCTGACGCGGCCGCTTTCGTCGCGATAGTCCAGCTGCAGCACGTGATTTGCCACGATCGCCGCATGCAGGCGATCGATCATCGTCGCGAACTCCGACTGCTGCTGGTCGCGCCACACTGGCGCAAAGATGCGCGTGTGCGCCGCGCGTTCGCGCAGCTCCGGCGGCAGCACCGCTTCGATCTTCAGCAGTGCGGTCTTGGCGCTATCAGCTAGGCGCGCACCGGCGAAGGCGCGGACAAAGCGCGTGCCGACCACCAGGGCTTCGAGCTCATCGGCGTTGAACATCAGCGGTGGGATATCCGAGCCCTTGCGCAGTACGTACCCGACGCCGGCTTCGCCCTCGATCGGCACGCCGGAGAGCTGCAGATCGGCCACGTCGCGGTAGACCGTGCGCTGCGAAACCCCCAGCGTCTGCGCGAGCTGGCGCGCCTGCAGGGCGGTCCGCCGGCCGCGCAAGGCATGAATGATGAGGAACAGACGATCGGCACGACGCATGCGCTCATCATCGCCGAGGCGGGCGGGCGCGACCACTGCCGGGCGCTGTGCACCACCCGGTCAGTGCGATAAGCAGCATGCGGCGTCGCGGACTTGATTCGGGCCTCGATGGATCATCCGGCGCCTGGTCTGCCGGCCACTTGTAGATCCCATCCATCAGCAGGCCGCGTTGATAGACCGGGTGATACGCCTTCAGCAGGCGCTGCCATGGCGAATTCATCGTATCCACCTCAGGCCATCACCGTTTCGCCCACCCACCACGGCGGCAGCTGCGCGTGCTTGAACAGCCGGTACCAGTGTTCACGATCGCTGGAGCTGTAAAGATGCAGCGCTCGAATGATGTCGTGGGCAAACTCCACGCTGCCCAGATGGCTGGCGGTGATGACGCCGCCGTCGCTGGCGGCAAGCGCCGAGGCATCGTAAAACGACTCGCCCGAATAGTCGGCCACCTGCCCCGCGATCTGACCCGCCCAGTTGCCGGTATGGCGGACGTCGTTGAGCAGACCCGCACGGCCCAGCGCCACGACGGCGGTATCGATGCCGGCCACGGGCACGCCCGCCTCACCCGCATCCCGTAAAACAGCCACCGCTTCGCTGCCCTCACCGCGCAGCCAGAGATGGCCGCCGGGCACGATCAACATAGCTGCACGCGCCAGATCGATCTGCGCCAGCGACACGTCGGGCTGCACCGCGAGGCCGCCCATCGACACCACCGCGGCGGACGAAAAGCCGACCGTTTGCACCTGCCAGTCGCCCGGGCGGCGAATCTCGCACAGCGCCAGCGCCGCCTGCCAGTCGGCAAACCCGTCGAAGATCAGAAAATAAACCGTATCGCGCATGGCGTTTCCTCCCTGGTGGATGCACAGCTTGGCCGCCCCCTGCTGCCAACGTGATGTCAGCAGTGGGGCGACGGCCTGATCATTTGCGACGTTGCGCCGACACGGCTGGCGCGGTTCAGCCGGAGCCGGGACAATGCGTGCTTCGCTTACCCTGGCCGCCCCATGAAACCGAGCTCGATGAAACCTATTTCGCTGATCCAGTTCCTGATCGAGGAGCGCCGCGCCGGCCATATCAATGCCGAGCTTTCCCTCTTGATCGAAGTGGTCGCGCGGGCCTGCAAGCGCATTGCGGTAGCGACCAACAAGGGCGCGCTCGGCGGCGTGCTCGGCATGCAAGACGGTGAGAGCGACGGCGGCAGCATCAACGTGCAGGGTGAGGCGCAGAAAAAGCTCGACGTGATCTCCAATGAGATCCTGCTCGAAGCCAACGCCTGGGGTGGCCATCTCGCCGCCTGCGCGTCCGAGGAGATGGAGGACCCGCAGCAGATTCCGGACGGCTATCCGAAGGGCAACCATCTATTGTTGTTCGATCCGCTGGACGGCAGCTCCAATATCGACGTCAATATTTCGGTCGGCACGATCTTCTCCGTGCTGCGCTGCCCGGACGACGTGACCGAACCGAAGGCCGAACACTTTTTGCAGCCAGGTACAACGCAGCTTGCCGCCGGCTACGTGGTTTACGGTCCGGCGACTACTTTGGTGCTGACCTTCGGTCACGGCACGCACGAATTCACGCTGGAGCGCGAGGTCGGCAGCTTCATGCTCAGCCGTCGCAGCATCCGCATTCCCGAGGAGGCCACCGAGTTCGCCATCAACATGTCCAACCAGCGCCACTGGCAGCCGCCGATGCAGCGCTATATCGGCGAACTGCTGGCCGGCACCACCGGCCCGCGCGGCAAGGACTTCAACATGCGCTGGGTCGCGTCGATGGTGGCCGACGTGCACCGCATCGTGACCCGCGGCGGCGTGTTCTACTACCCGCTGGACGCCAAGATCCTCAAGCAGGGCGGCAAGCTGCGCCTGATGTACGAGGCCAACCCGATGGCTTTCATCATCGAACAAGCCGGCGGCGCGGCCACCACCGGGCGCGAGCGCATCATGGCACTGCAGCCCACCGGGCTGCATCAGCGCGTGCCGGTCTTCCTGGGTTCGAAGAAGGAGGTCGAAGTCGCCACGCACTATCACCTCGTCGCCGACGGCGCGCAGAGCTAAGTTCGCGACAGCGCTCAATCCATATCGCGACCGCGCAAGCGGCAACGCTCGTGATTGCCACGGCTTTGCCGCTTTTCGAGATCAGCATCTCCCTTCCCTTCGCCGACACATCATCATGTCCCTCCGCCGCCCGCTCCTGCTTCTGCTCGCCACGCTGATGCTGGCTGCCTGCGCCGGGCATAGCAAACCCCTCCCCACGCCGCCGGCTGTCGCCGCCGCGCCGGTGAAGCTGAAGATCGGCCTCGCCCTTGGCGGCGGTGCGGCAAAGGGCTTTGCGCATATCGGGGTGATCAAGATGCTCGAAGCCAGCGGCATCCATCCGGACGTGGTGTCCGGCACCAGTGCCGGCAGCGTCGTCGGTTCACTGTATGCCGCCGGCATGGATCCGTTTCAGCTGCAGGAGCAGGCGTTTGCGCTGGACGAGGCGAAGATTCGCGACATGCATATTTTCTCTGGCGGCCTGGTGCAGGGGCAGAAACTGCAGGACTACATCAACACCGCGGTGAACCACCGCGCGATCCAGGAGCTGAAGCTGCCGTTTGCCGCCGTGGCCACGCAGCTGGAAACCGGCGAGCGCACGGTGTTCTTGCGCGGCAATACCGGCCAGGCCGTGCGCGCTTCGAGCAGCATTCCGGGCGTTTTCGAGCCGGTACTGATCGGCGACAAGCACTATGTCGATGGCGGCGTGGTCAGCCCGGTGCCGGTTGACGCGGCGCGCCAGCTCGGCGCGGATTTCGTGATTGCGGTGGATATCTCGGCAACGCCCAGCGGCAGCAACCCGCAGGGCATGGTCAACATCGTCGGCCAGTCGATCACCATCATGGGCCGGCAACTGGGCAAGCAGGAGCTGGCTCGCGCCGACTTCGTCATCAGGCCGAATATCACCGGCATCGGCGCCACCGATTTCGAACAAAAGAACCAGGCCATTCTCGAAGGCGAGCGGGCCACGCTGGCCGCCATGCCGGCGCTCAAAGCTGCCATAGCGGCACGCCGGGCCAGCCTGATGCTGGCGCCGGTCACGCCTTAGTCGATCGTGCTCTGCCGGCCTGAAGCCGAGCGGATGGTTCGGTAAACGGCAGAGTGCGAGGCCGGCCATCCGCGACGTTTGACCAGGACTTCCGTCACTTGGATCAGAACCGATGCGCTGCTAGGTTGGTAGATTACCGTCCGAAGGATCTGCCATGACCTGCCGTCTCCGCACCGCCATCTTGCTGACCCTCCTGGCAACCGCACCAGCCGTCTTTGCCGAAGCGCCAACCGTCGATCCGCGGATCCAGGATGTGCTGACGCAGCTGGGCAAGGTGAAGTCGATCCGCGCGGTGCAGCTCTCGCCCGACGGACGCCAGCTGGCCTGGGTGGTGGAGTCCAACGACAAGCCGAGCGTGCAGATCGCCAACGCCGATGGCAGCCACGTGCGCGCCGCGGATCCCTCGGCCAAATCGGGGAGCTGCAGCCAGGACGAGATCGCCTGGGCGCGGGATTCGCGTCATCTCGCCTATATCTCCGATTGCCATGGCGCCGAGCGCAAAGACAAAACCCACGCCTCGCAGATCGTGCTCGCCGACGCGCAGGGCAAGACCGCTCCGGCGGTGTTGACGACGTTGAACGGCAACGCGCAGGCACTGAGCTGGTCGAGCGACGGCAGCCGCCTGGCCTTTCTTTATGTAGAAGGTGCCACCCGTCGCGCCAGCGCCGTGTCGGCCGCCAAGCCCGCTTCTGGCGAGGTCGGTGTGGACGGACTGGAGGTGCAGCGCGTGGCCACCGTCGCGGCCGCAGGCAGCGTGCCGCAGATGCTGACGCCCGCGGCCAGCTACGTCTACGAATTCAGCTGGTCGCCCGACGGGCAGCGCATCGTTTACGTTTCGGCGCCAGCGCCGGGCGACAACAACTGGTGGATCGCCAAGCTGTATGTGCAGAACGCGCAGGCCAATGCCGCGCCCACCGTTCTGGTCGACCCCGGCAGCGTGAGCGGCGATCTGCATGGCCTGCAGATCGCGCTGCCGCGCTGGTCGCCGGACGGTTCGCGGATCGCCTTTATCGGCGGCCTGATGAGCGACCAGGGCTCGACCGGTGGCGATATCTACGCCGTGTCTGCCAGCGGCGGCAGCCCGATCAATCTCACCCCCGGCATCTCCGTGTCGCCGGCATGGCTGAGCTGGAACAGCAGCCAGCTGCTGCTGGTATCCCAGGTGCGCGGCGGCGATAGCGAAGTGGCGGAATACCGCGTGGATGCCGACAAGGCCACGCAGGAGCGCGTGCTGTTCAACCTGCCGGCCGGCATCGGCGACGGCAGTGCGTCCATGGCGCTCTCACTATCGCATGATCATCAGCAGATGGCGTTCGTGCAAAGCTCGTTCGCCGAAGCACCTGAGGTGCACGCGGGCGCCGTAGGCACCACGGCGCCGAAGGCGGTCACCACCATCAACGCCGCGCTGAAGCCCGCGTGGGGCAAGGCCGAATCGGTCGAATGGAATAATCAGGGCCGCCATGTGCAGGGCTGGCTGCTGTATCCGGCCGGCTATGACGCGAGCAAGTCGTATCCGATGATCGTGGTGGTGCACGGCGGCCCATCCGCGGCCACGATCCCACGCTGGCCCTCGGTCGGTTTCGGCGCGGCGCCGCTGTCGGCGCTTGGTTACTTCGTGCTGATGCCTAACCCGCGCGGCAGCTTCGGCCAGGGCGAGTTGTTCGTGCAGGCCAACCGCAAGGACTTCGGCTATGGCGACCTGCGCGATACCCTGGCCGGTGTCGATGCGGTGGAGAAAAAGATGCCGGTCGACGACAAGCGGCTTGGCCTCACCGGCTGGAGCTACGGCGGCTTCATGAGCATGTTCGCGCCCACGCAGACGCAGCGTTTTCGCGCGGTGGTCGCGGGCGCGGGCGTGTCGAACTGGCAGAGCTACTACGGCGAGAATCTGATCGACCAGTGGATGATCCCGTTCTTCGGCAAGTCGGTGTACGACGATCCGGCGGTCTATGCGAAAAGTTCGGCGATCAACTACGTCAAGCAGATCAAAACGCCCATGCTTATCGTCGTGGGCGACCGCGATGCCGAATGCCCCGCGCCGCAGTCGTTCGAGCTGTGGCACGCGCTGCGTGCGCAGGGCGTGCCGACGTCGCTGGTGGTGTATCCCAACGAAGGCCATCATTTTGTCGATCCCGTACATCAGCGCGACGTGCTGCAGCGCGCGCTGGGCTGGTTCGAGAAATATCTGCCAGCGTCGAAGTAAGCCGCGTCGTTTAGAACAGGTCTCCCTGCGGCGACGACGTTCGCGGTGGTACGAAGCGTGAGGTATCGAGGACGAGTTCTCGCGAGCGCGCGTAGCCGTGGCGACGGCTGGCGATATCGAAGCGGCGGCGAAGCAGGTCGGCAAAGACGCCCTGCCCGCGCATGCGCGTGGAGAAATCGCTGTCGTAATCGCGGCCACCGTTCATCTGCTGCACCAGGCTCATCACGTGGTCGGCGCGCTGCGGCGCATGCAGGGCAAGCCATTCGCGGAACAGCGCCTTCAGCTCGTGCGGCAGGCGCAGCGTGGTGTAACCCGCGCAGCGCGCGCCGGCGTCGGCCGCCTGCTCAAGCACCGCTTCCATGTCCTTATCGTTGAGCGCGGGAATGATCGGCGCGACCAGCACGCCAACGGGAACACCCGCGTCGGTGAGCGTACGGATGGCCTTGATGCGACGATGCGGCGCGCTGGCGCGCGGCTCCAGCTTGGCAGCCAGATGGTTATCCAGCGAGTTGACCGAGATAAACACCTGCACCAGATTCTCACGCGCCATCGGCACTAGGATATCGAGGTCGCGCTCGACCAGCGCATTCTTGGTCACGATGGTGCACGGATGACAGCACTCGGCCAGCACCTGCAGCGCGGCGCGGGTCAGCTGCCAGCGTTTTTCGACCGGCTGATAGGGATCGGTGTTGCTGCCGATATTGATCGGGCTGACGTCGTAACCGCGTTTGGCGAGATCAATGCGCAACACCTCGGCAAGATTGCTCTTGGCACGCAGCTTGGTTTCAAAGTCCAGTCCCGGCGACAGATTGATATAGCTGTGCGATGGCCTTGCAAAGCAGTAAATACAGCCATGCTCGCAGCCGCGATAGGGGTTGATCGCCTGGGTGAAGTGGATGTCGGGCGAGTCGTTTCGGCTGATTACGCTGCGCGCGCGTTCCTCGGTAACCTCGGTGTGCGGGCGCGGTACGGTTTCATCGAGCAGCGCATGCGACCAGCCGTCGTCTTCTGCCTGATGGCGAATGGTTTCAAAGCGGCCCTCGGGATTGGACGCAGCACCCCGTCCCTTCACCGCTCGCGCTGGCGGGGCCACGCTATCGGCTGAAAGGTTCGGCTGCGGTTCGTCGTCCGTCGGTTGGTATGGCATAGCTGCCATAGTGCCGGGAGAGCGTCTCAGCCTTCGCGACATCGTGCGACGGCTTGGGAGTGACGATTCGTTGGTGATGAAACGCTGCTCGGTTCTCACATGCGCAACGCTAGTCGAGCGGTTTATGATGCGGTCGGCCGCTTAGGGAGCGGCACCATGCGTTGCTTGAACTGAGGTCCGCCATGCGCTGGTTGATGCTATCGATAACGCTGTTGGCCGTGTTGCTGTGCTTTACCCGCCATAGCAGTGGCGCGATGGCATGGTGGCTGTTTGTCAGCATCGTCGGCGCGTTCGCCACTGTGCTGGCTTTTGCGCAGGCCAGAATTTCCAGCAACGCGCGCAGCGAAAGTCTTTCCAGTTACGACCTGCAGCGCCTGCGCGAAGGCAAGAACCCGCTCGGTCGTGATTAAATTCATAGCACGGTGGACGACCAAAGTTGGACCATCACAGCGGCTGCACGGTCAAAGCCGGATGCTCCGCGCTCAGCAGTTTCGGGGCACTGCATCCATCCTTTTTGCCTCGCCCAATGTGGAGTTTTCCATGACCGGTTACGGCTTGCTTATTTTTCTTTTCATCGGCGCGATGGCGGGTTGGCTGGCGGGGCTTATCGTACGCGGGTTTGGTTTCGGCCTGCTCGGCAACATCATGGTCGGCATCATCGGTGCCTTCCTGGCCGGCTGGCTGTTGCCGGCGCTGGGGGTTCACTTCGTCATTATTGGACCCATCGTCACCAGCATCATCCACGCCATGATTGGCGCGATCGTTTTGTTAGTGATCATCGGCTTGTTCCGAAGGGCGTGATCGCGGAGATGGCCTAGCCATCATCGACGACGGCGGTTCGATAGGCCTGTATCGATTCACTTGAACGTATCATGTGTCGCAAAACGCAACAGCGCGAGCTGTTGCGTTTTGCATTTGTACGCCATGGAAAATATGAGTTCATTGACGGGGCGAAATCTTGTGCCGCGCGTCAACAGCATATCGATCGGCGGTATTACACTCGGGCACTGGCTGTGGCGCGAGGCGCCATGACGATTCCCTGCCGGCTGTTTTTCTTTTAGCCGGCCAAACGCGAGGCTCATCATGTCCAAGCTCTATCCGGTCAAACCCGAATTCGCCGCTAGCGCACGTCTGCGTAAGGCGGACTACGAGAAGCTCTACGCGGAGTCGATCAAGGATCCGGACACATTCTGGGCAGGCGTTGCCCATCGGCTTGACTGGACCACGGCGCCAACCAAGATCAGCGACGTGTCGTTCGATCCGAAAGATCTGCATATACGCTGGTACGAAGATGGCGTGCTGAATGTCACCACCAACTGCCTGGACCGCCACCTGGCAGATCGCGGCGACAAAACGGCGATCATTTTTGAAGGCGACGATCCGAGCGAGTCGAGGCGCATCAGCTACCGCGAGCTGCACGCCGAGGTGTGCAAATTTGCCAACGCGTTGAAGCACCTCGGCGTGACCAAGGGCGATCGTGTGGCGATCTATCTGCCGATGATTCCCGAGGCGGCAATCGCGATGCTGGCGTGTGCGCGCATCGGAGCGATCCATTCGGTAGTGTTCGGCGGATTCTCACCGGATTCACTGGCCGGACGTATTGCTGACTTCACCGCCAAACTGGTGATCACGGCCGACGAGGGCACACGTGGCGGCAAGAAGATTGCGCTGAAAACCAATGTCGACGCGGCTCTCGAACGCTCCGGTACCAACAGCGTAGAAACCGTTGTCGTGGTGCGCCGTACGGGCGCCAGCGTACCGATGCAGTCGCCGCGCGACCGCTACTACCACCATTTGATGGACGGGCAGACGGCCGACTGCGCGGCCGAGCCGGTCGAGGCGGAACATCCGCTGTTCATCCTCTACACCTCCGGTTCTACCGGCAAGCCGAAGGGCGTTCTGCATACGACTGGCGGCTATTTGGTCTATGCCAGCTATACGCACGAGTGCGTATTCGATCTGCGGGAGGACGACGTCTATTGGTGCACCGCCGACGTTGGCTGGATCACCGGCCATAGCTACGTGGTCTACGGGCCGCTAGCCAATGGCGCGACCACGGTCATGTTCGATGGCGTGCCGAACTATCCCGACTACAGCCGCTTTTGGGACGTGGTGGACAAGCACCAGGTCACCTTGTTCTACACCGCACCTACGGCGATTCGGGCGCTGATGCGCGAGGGCGAGGCGCCGGTCAAGAAGGCCTCGCGCGCTTCGCTGCGGCTTCTTGGAACGGTCGGCGAGCCCATCAATCCCGAAGCATGGGAGTGGTACTACCGCGTGGTTGGCGACGAACGCTGCCCGATTGTCGATACGTGGTGGCAGACCGAAACCGGTGGCATTCTGATTACGCCACTGCCCGGCGCCATTGATGCCAAACCGGGCTCGGCCACGCTGCCTTTCTTCGGCATCCAGCCGGCAATCGTCGATGCGAACGGCGAAGTGCAGCAGGGCGCGACCGAAGGCAATTTGCTGATCACGAATTCGTGGCCCGGGCAGATGCGTACGGTTTACGGTGACCACCAGCGTTTTATTGAAACCTATTTCAGTGCGTATCCCGGCAACTACTTTACCGGCGACGGCGTGCGCCGGGACGAGGACGGCTACTACTGGATTACCGGCCGCGTCGATGACGTGATTAACGTCAGCGGTCACCGCATCGGCACGGCGGAGGTGGAGAGCGCTCTGGTGGCGCACCCAAAGGTCGCCGAGGCCGCCGTTGTCGGCTGCCCGCACGACATCAAGGGTCAGGGCATCTACGCCTATGTCACCCTGGTGTCCGGCATCGAAGGCAATGAGGAGTTGCGCAAGGAGCTGGTGGCATGGGTTCGCAAGGAAATCGGGCCCATCGCCACGCCCGACTACATCCAGTGGGCGCCGGGTTTGCCAAAGACGCGGTCGGGCAAGATCATGCGGCGTATCCTGCGCAAGATCGGTGAGAACCAGCCCGATCAGCTGGGCGATATCTCAACGCTAGCGGACCCTAGCGTTGTAAAAAGCTTGGTGGACGAGCGGTTGATCAAATAGCCGTCCAAAAAATGAGCGCTTGTTTTCCTAGAGCGGCGGGGTACGCCGCCTCGCGCTAAAATAGACGCATGAAGTCAATCGACATGCGTGGTATCGGGGCGCTCGCGGAGCAGCTGGGCGATCACGAGCTGCACGTGTTTCTCATGCCGTACGAGCGCCGGCAGAAACGCCAACCTTTACTGGACGTATTGGGAGCCTATCTCAGTCTACACGGTGACGAAGTCGGCCTGATTGACGGTGAGTTTGGCAGGCCTGAACTCGATCAACGCCACGGTAGAGCGTTGAACTTTAATTGGTCGCATAGCGGCGATTTTGCCTTGGCCGTCATCGGAAAGTGCTGCGCGCCAGGAATCGATATCGAAAGGCGGCGCAGTCGCGCGCGCGCGCTGGATATCGCGGCGCACTATTTCTGCAAGGAAGAACTCGCCGTTTTAGCGTCAATGCCCGAATCCACGCGCGGTGACGAGTTTCTCAGGCTTTGGACCGCAAAAGAGGCGGTGCTTAAGGCGCTAGGGCGAGGCATCGCGTTCGGGTTGCATCGCTTGCATGTGGCGACCTTTCAAGACCGACCTGTCTTGCGATGGCTCGATGGCGATGACGCCTCCGCTTGGCAGGTGCAGTCGGTAGACGTGGGCTTTGATTACATTGCCGCATTGGCATGGCGAGGATCGGCTAGGCAGATACAGTGCTGGATGATTGTGAGTTGACACTCGACTTTACCGTGCCTTTCGTTTCATCTGGTTAATCTAAGCGTCGCTCCTGTTGCTATCTCCTACTGACGGAATTGTGTAATCCCCATGACTTTGCTTAGCGTCAATCTCAACAAGATCGCCGTGTTGCGCAACTCGCGAGGCGGCGACGAGCCAGATATTTGCAAGGCCGCGCAGACGTGCATCGAATCAGGCTGTGGCGGCATTACCGTGCATCCAAGGCCGGATCTTCGGCATGTGCGGCCTGACGACGTGCGTGCGCTTGCGGCGCTGCTTCGCGGCAGAGTGGAGTACAACATCGAGGGCAATCCATTCGCCGCTGCGCGCGGAGAGTATCCCGGGCTTATCGAGCTCGCCCGCGAAGTGCGCCCGACCCAGGTCACCTTGGTACCGGATAGTGAGGGGCAGATCACCTCCGATCATGGCTTTGACCTTGTGCGCGATATCGATCGCTTACGCCCGTTAGTGGGCGAACTGCTGGCGTTAGGCTGTCGGGTGAGCCTGTTCGTCGACGCCGAAGCGGAGAATTTCGAGGAGGCGGCAGCCATTGGCGTAGAGCGCATCGAAATCTATACGGGGCCCTATGCTCAGGCGTTTGCGGAAGGCAGATCCCGTGATGCACTGGCCGCATGTGCAAATGCGGCGAGGCTCGCGCACCTGGCCGGACTGGGAGTCAACGCGGGGCATGATCTCAGCCAGGCGAATCTGGCGGCATTCAAAGCAGGCGTTCCCCATTTGGCGGAAGTGTCGATCGGCCACGCATTGATCAGCGAAGCGCTTTACGATGGGCTGGCGGCGACGGTGCGCAGCTACGTCGAGTTGTTGCGGTAAAACCCGGCCGGTCGCGCTGATTTTTGGCAAAGAAAACCCCGCGTAAGGCGGGGTTTTTTTCACCGAAGCAGGTGCGTGGATATCGTTACTGGCTGTCGGCGAACCCGATTTTGGTCAGGTTGTAGCTCTTCGCATCCGCCAGCACCGTGGCCACATACTGATAAGCCGCTGCGTCATCCGCCGTGATCTGAATTTCAGCCGGATCAGGCTGCTGCGCGATCACCGCCAGCTGGGCCTTCAAGCCAAGCTCGTCCACCGGGGAGTCGTTCCAGTAAAACGCACCGCTCTGATCGATCTTCAGCTTGATTGGATCTTTCGGATTGCTCGGAGGCGGAATGTTCTGGTTCGGTTGTGGCAGGTCGACCTTGATTTTGAGCGAAAGCACGGGTGCCGTAATCATGAAAATGATCAGCAGCACCAACATCACGTCGACCAACGGCGTGACGTTGATATCCGCCATCGGGCCGCCGCCGCTATTGCTGGAGAATGCCATGGGTCACTGTCCCTTCGTTGGCGCGGTAGTCATGAAGGCCACGTGGACCATGCCCTGACCTTTCGCATCGCTGATGATCTTCTTCACGATCTTGAACTCGGTCGTCTTGTCCGCACGAATCTGCAGTTCGGGCTGCGGGGTCTGCTGTGCTTTCACCGCAAACTGGACCTTGAGCTCGTCCTCCGTAATCGGATGGTCGTTGAAGAACAAGCTTCCGTCTTGCTTGATCGCGAGATCCAGGGGCGGTGTCTTGACCTCTTCGTCCTTGCTCTTGGGGTTAGCCTTGGGCAACTCGACCGTGATCGTGTGCGACATCAGCGGTGCGGTGATCATGAAGATGATCAAGAGTACCAACATCACGTCGACTAGCGGCGTGACGTTGATTTCCGACATCGGACCACCGGAATTACCACCTGAGCTCATAGCCATGAGTCAGACCTCACTTCAGGGTCGGTGCGGCGCCTTCGACGCGCGAGCCCGTGGCGAAGAAGTCGTGCAGGTCATGCGCAAATTCATCAAAGCGAGCGTACGTGAGACGGTTGGAGCGGTTGAAGAAGTTATACGCAAGCACGGCTGGGATGGCGGTGAACAGACCGAACGCGGTCATGATCAGCGACTCGCCGACGGGGCCGGCCACGGC
>CAIKJM010000480.1 GCA_903827735.1 uncultured Rhodanobacter sp.
ATGGCCGCGATGTCGCGGTCGCGCTGCGCATCGATGAGCAGGTGCTCGCGGGCCAGGTCGTCGGGCGTGAAGCCGTCCAGATGGCCAGCCTGCAGCGCCTGCTGCGCGCGGCCCAGCACATCGTTGAGTTCGGTGTTGGGCAGCTTGCCGCGCAGCCAGCCTTGGTTGAGCCACGCCGTGGCGATCACGGCAATAAGCACAAGCAGCAGCACCGGAAGCAGCCAGCCGCGCTTGCCGCCGCCGGGTCGGTTGCGCGAGCGTGGTGGAGGGCCGCCCGGCCGGGCACTGCGCGCTTCGACCTTGACCTGTGGCAGGCCGTCGCTGGCCGGGCCACGTGGCGAATCCAGATGATCGATATCGCCGAGCGTGGGCTCGGTGCGGCGAGGGGGATCGGCTTCGTGCTGGTCTCGACGTCCGCTCATGGTTTTGGGGCTTCAGATGAATGGCGGCAGCTTAGCATCGCGCCACGGGCCTGCTTCGGCCCGAAAAATCGCGCGTTCAGCTTGCGGGTCGAGGGCCTTCAGGCGCGCCACGTAGGCGAGCCCGGAAAGACGCAAGGTGCGCATCGCTAGGCCGTACCCAATCGCCGCGCATCGACCACATTGGGCAATACGGTCAATTTACTGAGCAGGGTCGAGAGCTGTTCGAAGTCGCGCACGCGCAGCGTGTAGCGCATTTCCACTTCCCCGGTGCGAGCAAAAAGGCGGCTGGACGAGGCGATGATGTGCGCATTGGTATTGCTGATGATGCCGGTCACGTCCTTCTGCAGACCTTTGCGGTCGTAACCGCGCACTTCGATATCGATCTCATAGGCCTGGTTGGCGGCGTTGCCCCAGCTCACCTCGATGACCCGATCCGGATCGGTGCGCATCAGCCGCGCCAGGCTCGCACAGTCGGCTCGATGCACCGACACGCCGCGACCCTTGGTGACGAAGCCGCGCACCGCATCACCCGGCAGCGGCTGGCAGCAGCGCGCCAGCGTGGTGAGCAGGTTGCCGACGCCCTCAATGCTGAGCGCGCTGTGATCGAGCGACGACGGCCGCGCGACGTAGGCCGGCGCCGGTGCTACCGGCGCCGCTGGCGGCTGCGCCGCTTCCTGCAGCACGCGCGAAATCTGCCCGGGCAGCAGTTCGCCGAGCGCCAGCGCGACCAGCAGCTCCTCGTGGTTTTTCAGATGAAAGTGCGCCGGCAGCTTGGCGATATCCATGCTCGGCAGCGCCAGCCGCTTCATTTCGCGCTCGAACATCGTGCGGCCCACGGCAACGTTGGCGTCGTGTGCGATGCGCCGGAACCACGCCCGCACCTTGTCCTTCGCCCGCGCCGTGGTGAGATAGCCGTGATGCGGCGACAGCCAGTCGCGGCTGGGCTCGCCCAGTTTGGTGGTCAGTATTTCGACCCGATCGCCGCTCTGCGGCTGAAACGTCAGCGGCACGATGCGGCCGTTGACCTTGGCGCCGCGGCAGCGATGGCCGACTTCCGTGTGCACGAGGTACGCGAAATCCAGCACCGTCGCGCCGTGCGCCAGGTCGAAAATCTCGCCTTTGGGCGTCAGCAGATAGACGCGGTCTTCCAGCAGCTCGCTGTGCAGGTCGGCAGCCAGCGCGCTGTCGTCTTCGCCGCGTGGTTCGAGAAGCTTGCGCATCCAGGCGATCTTCGCCTCGAACTCGACGTCGCTGCTGCCGCCCTCCTTGTAACGCCAGTGCGCGGCCACGCCGAGCTCGTTGGCGTGATGCATTTCGTGCGTGCGGATCTGCACCTCCAGCGTCTTGCCGGAAGGCCCGAGCACGGCCGTGTGCAGCGAGCGGTAGCCGTTGGCCTTGGGCCGCGCGATGTAGTCGTCGAACTCGCCGGGCAAGTGCGGCCAGCGCGCGTGCACCAGGCCCAGTGCGGCATAGCAGTCGGCCACGCTGTCGACCAGGATGCGCACCGCGCGGATGTCGTACAGGTCGGAAAAATCCAGCGACTTGCGCTGCATCTTTTTCCAGATCGAGTAGATGTGCTTGGGACGGCCGGCCAGGTCAGCGCGGATGCCGGCCGCCTCCAGGGTCTGACCGAGTTCGGTCAGCGCCTCACGAATAAACTTTTCGCGATCGCCGCGGCGCTCGTCGAGCAGCTTGGCGATGCGCCGGTAGACGTCCGGCTGCAGGAAGCGGAAGGCCAGATCCTCCAGCTCCCACTTCAGCTGCCAGATGCCGAGGCGGTTCGCCAGCGGCGCGTGGATGTCGCGGGTCAGCCGCGCCAGCGCAGCGCTCTGCTCGCCCGGCAGGTCGACCGCGGCCCGCATCCGCGCCAACTGCCGCGCCAATAAAACGAACACCACGCGCAGATCGCGCACGATCGCCAGCAGCAGTCGGCGCAAACCTTCGGTCGCCTTGTCCGGCGCGTGCTGGGCGTGCAGCGCCCAGACCTGCTCGGCCGCCTGCTGGCCTTCGACCAGCCGCTTCAGCTCGGCCGGCAGCGTGGCGCTTTGCACTTTCCATACCTCGGGCGCAACCCGTGCCAGCTCGAACCACAGGGCCGCCGCCTGGGTCTGCGCATCGCAGCCCAGCAGCTCGAGCAAATCCAGCACGTCGCAGCATTCGGCTTCGGGCAAGTGTTGCGACGCGCAGGCGTCCAGCGCGGCCGCCATCACGGGCGGCAGCTGGCCGGCGCGATCGCGCCATTGCTGCAGACTGGAAGGTTTGACGGCTGGCGGCACGAGAGGATAAGTCCTTGAGTTGAGTAGCCATATTAACGGTTGGCCGATGCGATGCGCCGGCCGCATTTGGCATTGCATCAGCGCGTCCAGCGGCAATGCTTGGCTTGAAGGTAAGTTACCGCGCAGAATCGCGCATCGGTCGTGCTTTCGGCCTGCCCGTCTCGCCCACGCTTGTTCGCTATCAAAGGATCCATCCCATGATGATTCGCCTGCGCTACACCCTTCTATCGGCAGCCCTCGCCCTGTGCTGCCTGTCCGCACACGCACAGCAGACCGACGGCCTGCAGCAGCGCATGAGCTCGGACGAGTTCAAGGCCGCCGGCCTGGACAAGCTGTCGCCAGAGGAGCTGCATAATCTTGACGCGTGGCTCAGCGCGCATGCCAAAGTCACGACGCGCGTCGTGACCGAGACTGGTACACCGGTGTTCTATCCGAGTAGTCAAAAGCGCACGCGCATCGATACTCGCATCAGCGGACATTTCGATGGCTGGAGCAAGGACCATGAATTCACTATGGCCAATGGCCAGGTGTGGAAAACCATCGACCCCGATCCGAAGACATGCCAACCAGTCGACAACCCCGCCGTACAGATCAAGCCTTCTTTGATGGGCACATGGTTGATGTACGTCCCCTCTTGCTACGACAACGCGCATGTAAAGCGCGTTCGGTAAAGGCCTACTGGGAAGCCATTGCCAGCGCCTTTGCCAACCGCTTCGCCGATACCGGCTCGGCGGTTTTCAGCTCCTGTGCGAATAGCGACACGCGCCATTCCTCGATAAGCCAGCGCAGTTCGGCAAGGTCCGCGTCGTTGCCCCCCGCGCCGCGATGCTTCAGATATTCGCGCCAATATGGAAGGACCTGCAGCAGCCGCTGCTGGTCCTTGGTCGGAGCTTGCTGCAAGCGTTCGGCGCGCAGGCGCATCGCTTTGAGATAACGCGGGAAATGCAGCAGCCGCGTCAGCGGCAGCTCGCGCAGAAAGCCCGGGCTGAGCAGACTGTCGAGCTGCTCGTGCAGGTCGTCGTAGCTGGCCTTGGCGAAGCCCAGCAACGGCGGCTGCAGCCATGGCCTGAGCTCGGCCTGCGCCTCGATGATCGGCTCGGCCATCTTCA
>CAIKJM010000481.1 GCA_903827735.1 uncultured Rhodanobacter sp.
CGACGCAGGAATTGCGCGAAACGATCAACCGCTACCGCTGAGATAAGCCTGCGTTTGCTGCCTCCCGACATATCCGCCGAATATTGAAACGTACGAGCGTAGACGGCCAACTATCTCTGCGTCAGTATGAGTAGCACGCTCGTCTGGAAGGGACCGTGTACGCGAGCGAACGGAGGTATTCGCGTACCTGAAGTCAGGGAACATTCCAACCAGATGTGAGCGGTCTTGCAAAGAGGTTCTCTCATGACGCCTAGCATGCCTCAGCGATTGAGCCAAACACAGCTAGAAGAGCTTGCTTCAGCTCATCAGTTGCTGCAGCAGGGTCACGCCGATGATGCTGTGGCAAGGGTAAGACGGGTGGTGAACGACGCGCCCCACTCGGCTGACGCCTTGCTGTTGCTTGCCATGTGCCTCGCCGATGCGGGAGATGTGCCGGGAGCCGAAGCGGGTTTCTTGCGTGCGCTGGAACACGCTCCGCATCACCCTGGCATTCTTTTCAATTTCGGCATCTGGCTGTCCCGTCAAGGGCGTGTCCAAGCGGCGATACAGAGCTACCTTGCAGCCACTGCGATCAAGCCCGACTTTGTCGATGCCTGGATAAAGCTCGGCATATTGATGCTTGAACAAGGTACTTTTGTACAGGCCGCGGGAATGTTTCAGAGGGCCGTAGATTTGCAGCCTCATGCGGCTCATGCATGGCAGGGTTTGGGCAGGGCCAAGCAATCTCTCGGCGATCTCGATGCGGCAGTGGATGCATTGCGCAAGGCCACAAATCTATCGCCAAGCGATGGTTCGCCGTGGGTCGACCTCGGAGTGACGCTGCGGTCGCTCGGGCGTCTAGAGGACTCTCTAGTCAGTTTTGAGCACGCCCGCGAACTTGGTGTAAGGGATCCCTGCGTCCCCGACGCCATCATCGACCTGCTGGGTAACCTGGGGCGTACGGGTGAAGCAATGGATGAGGGTCGTCGACTAGTGGACGACCATCCACAATTCGTTCCTGGGCAGGTAAAGCTTGCACGATTGCTCTGGTCGAATGACGCGGAGCGCGATGCCGAAAGCGATCCATTTTCGATCATGCGCTCTGCAGTACGGCAGCAACCCACTAATCGAGCGCTGCAGACGGAGTTCGTCGCCCTGCTGATCGAGGCACGCAGGGGACAGGAGGCGCTTGATCTCGTTCGAGTGATGCGGCGATCAAATAGCAGCGACGCTTTCCTGATTTGGCTGGAGGCTCTTGCGTGTGATTCGTTGCTGCTGCACGAGCAGGCAGGCAGCTTGTTTGCGCAAGCCTATCCCGTGCTCGGATCGCGCAGTGCCGACTTCCTAAACGCCTATGTGCGTCACCTCTATCGGTCTGGCGACTGGGAAGCTGTAGCTCGCTATGCCAATGAAGCGATAGTTCTGGACTTCGCTAATCAGGAATCCTGGGCTCACCTGGGTACCGCCTGGCGGCTGGCCGGCGATCCTCGTGAGCACTGGCTGATGAACTACGAACAACTGGTTGGGCTGATTGAAGTGGATATGCCACCGCTTTCCTCCGGTGACGTCCAATCGCTTGAAGCTTTGAAGGCCACTCTGGACGGCATGCACACTTCAACACGCGACCCGCTGAACCAGAGCGTTCGACATGGGTCCCAGACATCAGGACATCTTTTTGCTCGAGCCGACCCAACGATCGCCGCCGCCCGGTTAGCTCTGCAGGACGCGGCGGAACGTTGGCTGACAAAATTGCCAGTCGATCAGAGCCACCCCTTCCTCAGCCGAAACAATCACGGCGTAAGGATGATGGGCTCCTGGTCCGTCAAACTGCGGTCGTTAGGACACCACGTAAACCATTTCCATCCAGATGGCTGGATGAGTTCGGCTTTCTATGTCTCACTGCCGCCATCGGTCAATCAAGGCACCGAAGCGGATGCCGGCTGCATCCAGTTCGGTCAGCCGGCAGTTGAACTAGGGGTTGATCTATCGCCGCGTCGTATCGTCCGTCCGAAGGCAGGGTGTCTGGCACTGTTTCCATCCTATATGTGGCACGGAACCCTACCCTTTTCAGACGCCGAACCTAGAACAACGATTGCCTTTGATATGCAACCAACAGCAACACGGGGCAAAGGATGAATCCAAAAATCCTGTCTTGAACTGCAGAGCCTCTGCAAATCGCCTTTTTCAAACCTACTCGCACGCATCTTCACCCGAGAAATTATGCGCTGGCTTGATCCACCCCGCGTTGCCGCCAGCGTTGTGCACTTCCACCCACCATTCGTATGCCGGCCTTGAGAGAACCTTGAGTGCCGATGCATGGGGTGGTGCGCCAAACGAATCATCGGGCACATCTATCTGATCCGAGTACGTTTTGCCGTGGTACCAGAAGAGATCGCTCGCTTCACCTTGGTAATGCAAGGTGTAAAGAACATCACCGGCCGCCAGAGAAAGTTTGGGCGCTTTCGCATCGCGCAGGTAGCCGAGCTTTATCGGCTTCATCACCTGGGTCACTCCGTACTTTGTGGTGATTACGACACCCGTCACGGCGCGCACCGACTGACCGGCCGCGATATGAAAGCTGACAGGCGACTTGTCCGACCTGTCCTGATGGGCATCAAGTGCTTTAGTGGCACGCCAGTCTCCATAGGTGCAGCACTCGAATGGGCAACTCCCCCAGTCACTGAAGGGTAAAGACGGCTTTTCCTGTGCCCCCGCGGCAGGCACGGAAAAAAGCAGCGCGAGAGCGACGCTTATTTGAAGTTTCATTGGTCATCCTTGAGTTGAAGCATGCGCTTGTATCTCTTCACCGAGAGGAAGCCATTCGAGGATCGAATGCTGCGGTGCGTCCAACCAGCCGCGCACGCAACGCCCGCTCGCACGGTATCGAAACAAACCTCGCCACGGCCTTTCCAAGCCGCCAGCAGAGCGGCAGCGCCAGCAGGTACCAGAGAAATCCCCAGCGTATGTCGCTGCCGGTGGCGCGATAAACGCGCACAACGGCATACACCACGAACATGTGGCTGAGGTAGATCTCGTAGCTGAGCCTGCCCCACGATGCCAGCCAGCCGAATCCGCAGAGCGTCGAAACCGGCCGCGCCTGCAGGGCAATCAGCACCAGCATCGCCGAGACCGTCAGCAGCAAGAGAATGCTGTCGCCCATCAGCGACCAGAGAAGACGGCCGCCAAACATTTCCGCCAGCATGCCGAGTGAGCCCACGATGATCAGGCTGCGCGTCAGCGCGGTCGGCAGCACCGGCCAGCGCTTCGCCAGCAAGGCGCCGATAATGCCGGTCGCGATGGCCGACATGCCGGGCAGGTAGGCTTTTTCCTGCCAGATTTCGTTGCCCGTCAGCGCGCTGTGCGTCCACGGCATCGACACGGCCAGCAGTACCAGCAGCGGCGCCAGTATCCACACGCGTCGCGTCAGCAGACAGACGATCGGAAAGCCGATATAGAACGCCTCCTCGATCGACAGCGACCACAGCACGTCCCAGTTGCCCGGCAGGTAACCGGTCATGCCCTCGTACCAGTTAAGGTGCAGGCCGAGCGCGGCGAGGATGGCACGCGGCAGCGACTGGCCCGGTCGATCAATGACATAGTCCTGCACGCTCAGAGCGTGCAGCACGCTGAGCACGGCGACCAGCAACAGCAGGCACGGCACGATGCGCGAGAAGCGCAGCGCGTAGAAGGTCTTGATGTCGATGCGCGCAAGATTACCCCAGCGCCGCAGCGCGTTGCCGGCGATAAGAAAGCCCGAGATCACGAAGAACACGAACACCGCTTCGTAACCGTTGTAGTTGAGGTTGGATAGAAAACTGCGCGGCAGAACATCGGCCAGCAGCGTCTTCTTCAGCGGAATGCGAATGCCGATATGGTTGAGGATAACCAGCACAATGGCCAGGCCACGCAGCAGATCGATGCCGATATTCCGCGCGATGCCGGCCGAAGGAATCACCACATTCCCGCTCACTCCGTTGGCCTCACGCATGCGGCGCTTGTCCGCCTTCGTCGCGCAGGCTGAAGGGATTGAAGCGCGTGCCGTAGTCGAAGGTGTCGACGTTTTCAGCGCGCTTGAGCCAGCCCACCACCGCGTAGGTGACTGGCGTCAGCACCACTTCGACCAGCACCTTCATCACCCAGTTGAACACGATAACCTTGACCAGAGTCGTGCTTTCCCAGATGCCGTAGAAGGCGATCGGGTAGAAGGTCACGCTGTCGAAGGCCTGGCCGAACACGGTGGAACCGATGGTGCGCGTCCACAGGTGTTTGCCCTTGGTCAGCAGCTTCAGACGGGCCATCACGAAGGCGTTGACGAAGTCGCCAACCCAGTAACCGATCATTGAGGCCACGGCGATACGCGCGGTGCCGCCGAAGACGGTTTCCAAGGCAGGCTGCAGGGTCTTGTTGAACGGCTCGGCGCCGCTGGGCGGCATGTGGATCACTACGTACGACATCACCGTGGCGAAGATCATCGCGCCGAAGCCGGCCCAGATCGCGCGCCGCGCCCGCGCGTAACCGTACACCTCGGTCAGGACGTCGCCGAAGATATAGCCGATCGGAAAAAACAGGTTGCCGGTACCAAAACTGAGTGCGCCGATCCACGGCAGGTCGATCACGCTGACCTTGGCTGGACCGATGAGGTTGGAGCACAACAGCACCGCGACCATGCCAGCGACCAGCATGTCGTAATAGCGAAAACCACGAGCCGGCGCAGCGTCGGAGACAGTCATCGAGTCGCCCCTAAGAGTGATGCCTAAAGCATAACCCGGGGCGGCACGAGGACTACCGCGTCAACTTAGACAAAGACCAAGGTCAGACCACCTCGACCCCGCGCCAGAACGCCACGTGATCCTTGATCTCCTTGGCGGCGTCTTTCGGCTCCGGGTAATACCAGGCCGCGTTGGCATTGACCTCGTCGCCGACCAGCACGTCGTAATAGCTCGCCGTGCCTTTCCAGCCGCAGACCGTGTGGTGATCACTGCTGCGAAAGTTTTCCTTGCGCAGCGATTCGACCGGAAAATAGTGGTTGTTTTCCACCACCACGGTCTTGTCGCTTTCGGCCAGCACCACGCCTTTCCACAATGCACGCTTAGTCATCGCTCAACTCCTGTCCGGGAAACAGCACGTCGGTATAGCCAAACTTGCTGAAATCAGTAATGCGCGAGGGGTACAGACGACCAATGAGATGGTCGCATTCGTGCTGTACGACACGCGCGTGAAAACCTTCGGCGGTACGATCGATGCGCTCGCCCTTGGGGTCGATGCCTTCGTAACGAATCAAGCTGTAACGGCTGACCGCGCCGCGCAAACCGGGCACGGACAGGCAACCTTCCCAGCCCTCTTCCATGTCCTGCGACAGCGGGGTGATCACGGGATTGAGCAGGATCGTTTGCGGCACGGCCGGCGCATCGGGATAGCGCTCGCTGCTGTCGAAGCCGAAAATCACCAGCTGCATATCGACGCCGATCTGCGGCGCCGCCAGGCCCACGCCGCCGACCGAATGCATGGTCTCGAACATGTCGGCGATCAGCATGTCCAGCTCGGCGCTGCCGATCAGTTCTTCCGGCACCAGCGGCGCAATGCGCAGCAGGCGCTCGTCGCCCATCCTCAGAATCTCGTGAATCATTGCCGCCTCATCGTCTGGAACATTACTTAATGAATGGATAGGGTCGGATGGCGCAAATGCAAGCTGAATCGCCGGCTTTTCAGTAGCCACTCAAGCAGCATCACCGTTCAAAAAACGTTGTGATCGCCACGCCGTCCGCACCTTTTTTGCCAACCGGTATGGCGAGCCGACCCACCACCCAAGCCAGCGCACCGATGTCGGACGCGATCCAGCGCGATACGCTTCGCTTGAAGGCCAGATCTCGAAAGCATCAAGGCATGCCGAGGATTGACCGCTGCGTCATGCAAGGCGACTCTTGCAGTTCTTGTTGCCTGAGATTTGCCTGCCATGCGCGACCCCATCCCCCAGGGCATCACCTCCACGCCCGAGAGCGCGTCGTCGTCGCCGAGCAGCCGCCTGCTGTGGGCGCTGGTCGCCGTCGTCGGCGCAGCCTGTCTGGGCGTCGTCGCGCTGCGCCGTGGCGAACCGGTAAATGCGATCTGGCTGGTCGCGGCGTCGCTGGCGGTGTTCGCCATCGCCTACCGTTTCTACAGCCGCTTCATCGCCCGGTTCGTGCTGCAGCTGGACGCCACGCGCGCGACGCCGGCGGTGCTGCGCAACGACGGGCTGGACTACGTGCCGACCAACCAGTGGGTGGTGTTCGGCCACCACTTCGCCGCCATCGCGGGCGCGGGGCCGCTGGTCGGGCCGGTGCTGGCGGCGCAGATGGGCTACCTGCCCGGCACGCTGTGGATTCTGTTCGGCGTGGTGTTTGCCGGCGCGGTGCAGGATTTCATGATCCTCGCGCTGTCGCTGCGTCGTGACGGGCGCTCGCTTGGCCACATGCTGCGCGAGGAGCTTGGTCCTGCGCCGGGCGTGGTGGCGATGTTCGGCGTGCTGGTGCTGATGATGATCGTGCTGGCCGTACTGGCGCTGGTGGTGGTGAAGGCGCTGACGCACAGCCCCTGGGGCACGTTTACCGTGGCGGCCACCATTCCCATTGCCCTGCTGATGGGCACGTATCTGCGCTGGATTCGGCCAGGGCGGATTCTCGAGGGTTCGCTGATCGGACTGGTGCTGCTGCTGGCGTCGATCGGCTACGGCGCGCACGTGGCCGCGTCGCCGACGCTGGCGCCGCTGTTCGACTTCGATGCAAAAGCGCTGGCATGGTGGCTGATCGGCTACGGCTTCTGCGCTTCCGTGCTGCCAGTGTGGCTGCTGCTGGCGCCGCGCGATTACCTCAGCACGTTTCTGAAGATCGGCACCATCGCTCTGCTCGCGCTGGCGATCTTCATCGCCGCGCCGACGCTGCAGATGCCCGCGGTGACGAAGTTCATCGACGGCAGCGGGCCGGTGTTTCAGGGCGGCCTGTTCCCCTTCCTGTTCATCACCATCGCCTGCGGCGCGGTGTCGGGCTGGCACGCGATCATCGCCTCGGGCACCACGCCCAAACTGATCGGCAACGAGGGCGAAGCGCGACTGATCGGCTACGGCGGCATGCTGATGGAGGCATTCGTGGCGATCATGGCGCTGATTGCTGCAGCGTCGCTGCATCCTGGCGTGTATTTCGCGATGAACGCGCCGGGCGCGCTGATTGGAAACACCGTGCAGAGTGCGGCTGCTGCGATCAGCCAGATGGGTTTCGTCATCACGCCCGACGAGCTGCTGCAGACCGCTAAAAACATCGGCGAAACCAGCATCCTAAGCCGCGCCGGCGGCGCACCGACGCTGGCCGTCGGCATGGCGCAGCTGCTGCACAACATCCTGCCTGGCGGCGGCATGATGGCGTTCTGGTACCACTACGCGATCCTGTTCGAAGCGCTGTTCATCCTCACCACGGTCGACGCCGGCACGCGCGTGGGCCGCTTCATGATTCAGGAGATCGCGGGGCTGATTCATAAACCCCTGCAGGCAACCGAATCGTGGACCGGCAACCTGCTGGCCACCGCGATCTGCGTGTCGCTGTGGGGCTATTTTCTTTATCAGGGTGCGGTCGATCCGCTGGGCGGCATCAATACGCTGTGGCCGCTGTTCGGCATCGCCAACCAGATGCTGGCGGCCATCGCGCTGATGCTGGCGACGGTGGTGGTGGTGAAACTCAAGCGTCAGCGTTATGTGTGGGTGCCGGGCATACCCGCCGTGTGGCTGATCCTCTGCACGCTGACCGCCGGGTGGCAGAAACTCGTCGGGCCGATCAGCTTCACGGCGGCGGCCAGCAAGTACGCGCTAGCCGCGCAGCAAGCTCATCTGCTAGCGCCGGCCAAGACCGCCGCCGAGATGCAGCGCATCGTCACCAACAACCAGGTCGACGCCGGCCTCACCGGCCTGTTCATGCTGCTGATCGTCAGCATGCTCGTGTTCTCGCTGCGCGCGCTGATCAAAGCCTGGAACACTCCGACGCTGACCGCGCACGAAGAACCCTATATCGCGCTCGCCAGCGTGACGCATTGAGGATATGTCGATGACTCGATCAGCGATCAACCACATCGTGCGGCAAGGCTGGCAGCGCCTCACGCAAACCGCCCGCCTGTGCTGCGGCGTACCCGATTACGAGGCCTACGTGCAGCACCTGCGCCAGCATCATCCCGAACGGAATGTGCCGAGTTACGAGGCTTTTTTTCGTGAGCGGCAGATCGCGCGATACAAGGGGACCGGCGGACGGTGCTGTTGATTCGTAGGTTGGCGGTGAGCGCCAGTGAACCCCAACACGTCGGCAACGTGACGTTGGGTTTACAAGCCGCTAGCGCGGCTTGCCCTTCGGGCCATTCGCTTCACGAATGTTCGTTCCGGCATCCTACCTCCACAGTCGCTGCGCTCACCGCCAACCTACGAGGTCGTCCCGACTTGTGGCTCACACTTCGCGTAGGTTGGGATGAGCGAATGCGAATCCCAACGCATCGGTGCCGTGATGTTGGGATTCGCTCGCGCTCATCCCAACCTACCAATGCTTTGCGATCGCCAGACCGCTCAACGCACCAATTCGCGCATCGCCAGCTCGATGCCATTCGGCGTCAGCTCGAACATGCGCGGGCCGAGAATCTCGGTGATCAGGCGGTTGGAGACGGTGTAGTTCCAGCTGTCCTGCGGCATCGGGTTGAGCCACGCCAGGCGCGGAAATTTGGCGGCGAGGCGCTGTAGCCAGATGCCGCCGGGTTCGGGGTTGTTGTGCTCGACGCTGCCGCCGGTGTGGGTGATTTCGTAAGGCGCCATGGCCGCATCGCCGACGAAGATCAGTCGTGTATCCGGCGGATGCGTGCGTAGTACCTCCATCGTGCTGATGCTGTTGCTATAGGTGCCGCCGTCGCCCTGCCACAGGCGCTCGTAGACGCAGTTGTGGAAGTAGTAATGCGTGAGCCGCTTGAACTCGCCGCGGGCCGCGGTGAACAGCTGCTCGCAGGCATTGACGTGGTCGTCCATCGAGCCGCCGATATCGAGCAGCAGCAATACCTTGATCGCGTTGCGGCGCTCGGGCCGCATCTTCACGTTGAGCAAACCGGCATCACGCGCGGTGGCGTCGATGGTACCGCCGAGGTCGAACTCCTCCTGCGCGCCGTGCCGCGCAAAGCGGCGCAGCCGGCGCAAGGCCATCTGCAGATTGCGCACGCCGAGCTCCGCATCGTCGGCGAGACCGCGGAACTGGCGCTTGTCCCACACCTTGACCGCGCTGCGGTTGCCGCCCTGCCCCACGCGAATGCCTTCCGGATGAAAGCCGCCCGAGCCGAACGGGCTGCTGCCGCCGGTGCCGATCCACTTGTTGCCGCCGGCGTGGCGCTCTTTCTGCTCGGCCAGACGCTGGCGAAAGGCTTCCATCAATGCATCGAGGCCGCCGAGCTTTTCGATCGCGGCTTTTTCCTCGTCGCTGAGCTGGCGCATGAAGTCGCGCCGTAGCCAGTCTTCCGGGATCACGGCCCCGGGCGTCAGCGGCTGGCTGGCCACGCCCTGCCACCATGCACCGAAGGCCTGGTCGAAACGATCGTAGTGGCGCTCGTCCTTGACCCAGATCAGGCGGGTGAGTTCGTAGAAATCCTCCTGATCGGCGAAGGCGACGTGCGCCTTCAGCGCGCCGTGCAGATCCAGCAGCTCACGCAGGCTCACCGGCACGCCGGCGGCTCGTACGGCATTGAACAAGCCGATCAACATCCGCCATCAACCTCAGCGCGACTGGCGGCGATGCATGAAGGCGAGCCGCTCCAACAGCTGCACGTCCTGCTCGTTCTTGATCAGCGCGCCGTACAGCGGCGGAATCGCCTTGCCGGGATCGCGCTCGCGCAGGGCGGATGCGGGGATGCGATCGGCCAGCAGCAGCTTGAGCCAGTCGATCAGCTCCGAGGTCGACGGCTTTTTCTTGATGTTGGGCAAGTCGCGCAGCTGGAAGAACATCGCCAGCGCTTCGTCGACCAACGCCTTGTCGATATCGGGGTAATGCACGGCGATGATTTTTTCCAGCGTCGCCGCATCGGGAAACACGATGTAGTGGAAAAAGCAGCGGCGCAAAAACGCGTCCGGCAGCTCCTTCTCGTTGTTGGAGGTGATGACGATGATGGGGCGATGGCGGGCGCGGATGGTCTCGTCGGTCTCGTAGACGTAGAACTCCATGCGGTCGAGTTCCTGCAGCAGGTCGTTCGGAAACTCGATATCGGCCTTGTCGATCTCGTCGATCAGCAGCACCACGCGCTCACCCGACTCGAACGCTTCCCACAGCTTGCCCTTGCGCAGATAGTTGCGCACGTCGTTGACGCCTTCCACGCCAAGCTGGGAATCGCGCAGGCGGCTCACCGCGTCGTATTCGTACAGACCCTGCTGCGCCTTGGTGGTGGACTTGATGTGCCAGGTGATCAGCCGCGTCTGCAGCGAGCGCGCCAGCTCCTCGGCCAGCAGGGTCTTGCCCGTGCCCGGCTCGCCCTTGATCAGCAGCGGCCGCTGCAGCGTGATGGCCGCATTGACCGCGAGGCTGAGGTCAGAGGTGGCGACGTAGGTGTCGGTGCTTTGGAAGGTCATGGGGATGGAGGTCAGTGGGGGCTTGGATACAAGGTTAGCGCAGGCGCGTAACCACGATGTAGGTTGGGGTGAGCGAGGCGACTGTGGAGGCAGAAAGCCGGAACGAACATTCGCGAAGCGAATGGCCCGTGGGGCGAGCCGCAGGAGCGGCTCGTAATCCAAACGTCCCCGCAGCGTGTTGTTGGGTATCGCTTCGCTCAACCCAACCTACAAAAGCTACAGAAGCGGCGAGCCGGCAATCCAATGCGTTGCCTGAAGCTGGTCCAGCAGCGTCACCACGGCCTGCCGGGCCTGGGTGCCGTGCGTCGGCAAGACGAGCATGTCGCCGTCCTGCGCCCAGGCGAGCAGGCCGCGGACGGCGTCGATTTCGTCGAGGCACTCGACCACGGCGTCGGCAGGTACGCCGCGAACGGCCAGCTCGTTACGCAGAATGTTGGCCACCTCGCCGGTACCACGGCCGCGCATGAAACCATCGATATCTTTCAGCACGACGCGCTGAGGTTGAAAGCTCGCTGCGACCGCGGCAAGTTCGCGGATGTCGGCATCTTCGCGATTGCCGGCCTGGCCGAGCACCAGTCCGAGGCGACCCTTCTCGTTCGCGCTGCTCGCCACGCCGAGCAGACCACGCATGCCTTCGGGATTGTGCGCGTAGTCGACAAAAACCTGCAGGCGTCCAAGCTGCCAGTGCTGCAGGCGGCCGGGGTTATCCGCGTGCGCGCTACCGAAACTCGCCAGCACCGCGACCATCGTTTCGGCAGAGATGCCGAGCGCCGTCGCGGCGAGAACGGCCGCGCACATATTGGCCACGTTGTAGGCGGCGGTGCCGGCAAAACTCAGCGGCATCTCGACAACGCTGCCCAAGTCATGATCGATGCCGAGATGATGCAGCTGCAGACGACCCTCGCGCACGCCGCAGGTGCTGCCGCCGCGCGCGCGATGCGCTTGCAGTATCGGGTGCGCCTCATCCAACGCGAACCAGGCCAGCGGTACGCCGATCGTCGCGGCGTGCTTCACCAGCATCGCATCGTCGGCGTTGAGGACCAGCAGCCCAGTCGTGCCCAGCGCACGGGCCACAGTAAGTTTTACCTGGGCCAGGTCGTCGAGAGTGCGGATGCCGTATTCGCCGAAGTGATCGTCGCTGACGTTGGTGACCACCGCGACATTGGCGTGCCGCACGGCGAGCCCGCGGCGCAGGATGCCGCCGCGCGCGGTTTCCAGAATCGCCGCATCGACGGTCGGCTGGCGCAGCACTTCGCGCGCGCCGGCGGGGCCGGAGAAATCGCCGGAGTCGATCGCTTCGCCGTCGATGAACACGCCATCGGTACAGCTATGCCCCGAGTGCCAACCGTGCGCGCGCACCATCGCGGCGAGCAGGCGCACCGTGGTGGTCTTGCCGTTGGAACCGGTCACCACCGCGACGGGAATATCGTGCAGCGACGTCCAGTCCACGTCCCCCACGGCAGGCAGTTGACCGATCGGCCAGATGCGCGAGCCGCGGCCTTCGCCGATCGATACCGCATCGTCGTCCGCCAGCGCCGCGAGGCCTTTCGCCTCAGCCGCCTGCATCAGAGCGATGAGGCCAGGCCGGCGCTCCGCTGCCGCCAGCGCGCGCAGCGTATGGAAGGCCGAATCCCGATCCCACGTCGCCGGATGGCCGGGCGCATGCAGGCCGACGTTCATCGCCAGCGCGTCGGCCAGCGTGGCCAGCCACGCCCACTCGTTGACCTCGGTGGCACTGTAGAGCTGGTCGACCGGCGCCTCGAAGGCCAACGCGGCGCCGCCCACGTGCGGCCGTTCGAACATCGGCGCGTGCGGCCAGCCCAGCGCATCGCGGGCCAGGGACACGTTCACGCGCCAGGCATGGCGCAGCGCTTCGTCCGGCAGCACGCCCAGCGTTTCGAGCACGGCGCCGGTGCCGGCGAAATACAGGTTGATGCCGGTGAGGCGGCGCGAGTCCTCGAACGGCAGCGGTTCGGATGACACCGGCGTGGATATTTCAGCCGTATAGACGGCCGGATCGCTGGGCTCGATCGCAGGCATCGATCAGTCGTCACTCTCGCGCGAGAAGCGCACGCCGCGCTCGTCACGCACCACGTCGCCGAGATCGGCAAAGCTCGCCTCATCGAAGCCCGGATCGATCACCGTTGGCGCGGGCGGGCTCGCCGACGTGTCGACGCGAACCTCGGGCGCACCCTCGGGCCGGAACTTGACGATCTGCTTCCACGAGCGCACCAGCGCGTCGGCGAAGATCAGCAGCAGGTCGCCCGGGCGGCCCATGCGCAGCGCGGCGTCGGTCGCTTTTTGCTCGTCGGGGATCACGGAAATATCGTTGGCCAATACGCCAGCCGCCTGCAGCGCGCTGGACAGGATGCGCGGCACCTCGTCGCCGTCGCGGCCGCGCAGCGAATCGTCGCGGCGGCAGATGTAGTGGTCGAAGCGGCCGGCCACGGCGTTGGCGATCGCCACCAGATCTTCGTCACGCCGATCGCCCGGGCCGCAGATCACCACGATGCGCCGACCGCTCACGTCGAGCCGCTGCGCCAGATCCGCCATCACCGACACGGCGTGCGCGTTGTGGCCGTAGTCGAACAGCACCTTGAACGGATGCTCGCTGTACACGTTCATGCGCCCAGGCGCCTGGAAGAACGTGGTGTCGAACGTGCGCAGGCCCTGCCGGATCGCATCAAGCTTGATGCCGAGCGAAAAAGCCATCGACGCGGCGACCATCGCATTCTGCACGTTGTGCAGGGCGCGGCCTTCCATCGTCGCCGGAATCAGGTGCGTCCACAGCAGCGGAATATGGCTGCCCTTGTCGTACAACGTAATCATCGAGCCGTTCACGCCGGCCTCCAGCGCGCACGCCCGGCCACCCGCGCGCACGTGCTCGCGCACCAGCGCGTGCGAGGGATTCATGGTGACGTAGCAGATCACCTTGGCGTCGGTGTAGCCGGACATCTTCAGCACGTTCGGATCGTCGGCGTTGAGCACGGCACAATCGGTTGCCACTTCCACCACGATGCGCTTGACCTCGGCCAGCTGCTCCAGCGTGTCGATGCCTTTCAAACCCAGATGATCGGACTGCACGTTGAGCACCGCGCCCACATTGACCTTGGGCACGCCCATGCCGGCACGGATCAGGCCGCCGCGGGCGGTTTCCAGAATAGCGATATCGATCTGCGGATCGGACAGGACCATGCGCGCGGATACCGGCCCGGTCATGTCGCCCTCGACCGTGCGCTGGCCGTCGATATACACGCCGTCGGTGGTGGTGAGTCCGGGCGTATAGCCGGCCATCTTGGTGATGTGCGCCAGCATGCGCGCGGTGGTGGTCTTGCCGTTGGTGCCCGTCACGGCCGCGATCGGCACCCGCGACGGCGTGCCCTGCGGAAACAGCATGTCGATAACCGGCCCGGCCGCATCGCGCGGCGTGCCCTCGCTGGGGCTCACGTGCATGCGGAAGCCGGGCGCCGCGTTCACTTCACAGATGCCGCCGCCGATGGTCTTGTAGCTTTCGGTGATGTCGGTGGTGAGAAAATCCACGCCGCCCACATCAAGGCCGATCGCGCGGATCGCGCGCACCGCCATGTCGCGGTTGTCGGGGTGGATCACGTCGGTGACATCGGTCGCGGTGCCGCCGGTGGAGAGATTGGCGGTGGAACGCAGGAACACGGTTTCGCCGGCCTTGGGCACCGACTCGGGGGTGTAACCCATGCGCTCCATCATCATTTCTGCCTGGGCGTCGAGCACGATGCGGGTCAGCACTTTTTCATGGCCGACGCCACGGCGCGGATAGGTATTCACCGCATCGACCAGCTGCGCGATGGTCTGCGCACCGTCGCCGATCACGTGGCCGGGCGTGCGGCGCGTGGCGGCCACGAGTTCGCCGTTGACCACGAGCAGGCGGTGATCGTCGCCGCTGAGAAAATTCTCCACGATCACCGAGCGCGAAATTTCGCGCGCCTCGTTGAAGCCGGCGATGATCTCCTCGTCAGTCATCAGATGAATCGAGATGCCGCGACCATGGTTGCCGTTGAACGGCTTGGTCACCACCGGCACGCCGAGCCGGCGCGCGGCGCGCAGCGCGCCCTCTTCCGTCGTGACCAGCTCCTGCTTGGGTACCGGCAGGCCGAGCGTGGCGAGAATCTTGTTGGTCTCTTCCTTGTCGCTGGCCAGCTCCACCGCGATATGCGGCGTGCGGCCGGTGACGGTGGCCTGGATGCGCTGCTGGTATTTGCCGTGACCGAGCTGCACCAGCGACTGCCCGTTCAAGCGCAGCCAGGGAATGTCGCGCTTTTCCGCCGCGTGCACCAGCGAGGCGGTCGACGGGCCCAGCGCGCGACGCTGCGCGTAGCGAATGAATTCGTCGCGCGCGCTCGGCCATTCCCAGCCTTCGGGCACGCTGTTGCGCGTGCGAAGTTCTTCGGGCAAGAGGGACGAGAGCAAACGCAGCGCCAGCTCGCCGGCGGCAATGCCTTCCTCCTTCTGCGCGTACTCGTACACGACCGAATACACGCCGGGCTTGTCGACGCTGCGGGTTTTGCCGAAGGTGACGTCCTCACCGGCGACGTTCTGCAGCTCGATCGCCACGTGTTCGAGCACGTGACCCAGCCAGGTGCCGTCGCCCTCGCGCATGCGGCGGATAAATCCGCCCGGCTCGCGAAACGAACAGCCGTGTTCGGAAAGGCCCGGCAACGCGGCAATCAACCCGTCGACGAAGGCCGCACCGAGGCGACCGGTCGGCCACTGCTCCAGCTCGCCCAGATCAAGCGTGAGCCGGATCACCGGAAAATGCGCGTACAGCGACGGACCGACAAACACAGAACGTTCCAGAATGCGCATGGGGTTTCCTTTGAAGATTGAACGGGCGACGGCGGTCTCGCTGGAGCGGTTTACTTCATTCGCTTTTTTTCGGTACGGCCAGCGTACCCGCCGAGGCGTGGCGCGTCTGCATGTTGAAGGTGGCGCCTGCGATCAACACGTGAATGGTCACGCCGAGCATGCACACCGGATCGTGTTCGCCGGCCTGCGCCATCGAGGAAAACTGCAGGTTGCCCGCGTCCAGCACGATGACCGATCCGCTGCCTTCCACTTCCACGGTATTGTCGGGGCGGATGAACGCGGCGGTGTCCTCGTCCAGGCCAATACCGACCGCGTACGGGTTGTACGCCAGCGCGGCCATCAGGCGGCCCAGGCGATCGCGCTGGCTGAAGTGCTGGTCGATGATGAAGCGGTTGGTCAGCCCAAGACCGGGCGCCAGCCGTACGCTACCAGCGGTGGGCGACAGGCCTTCCTTGCCGAACGCGATCATGTGCTCACTGAGGATGCTTGCGCCCGCGCTGGTGCCGCCGACGTGCACACCGCCCGCATTCAACGAACGGATGCGCTGCGCCACTGGCGTGCCGCCCAGCATGGTCGACAGGCGCAGCTGGTTGCCGCCGGTGAAGAAGATGCCGGTGGCCTGATCGAGCCGCTTGAGGCGATTTTTTTCTTCCGTGTCGCGGCGCATATCGAAATCGAGCACGCCCACCGTCCCCACGCCCAGACCGGTAAACAGTTTTTCGTAGCGCTCGCCCGTGTCCGCCAGCTGGCTGGCTGTAGGGATCACCACGATATTGGCGTCTTTGCCGCCGCACAGTTCAACGAACCGCTTGAGAATCCGCGGATCGTTCTCTTTTTCTTCCGCACCACCAATCGGCACGATCCAGCCCCGCTGCTCCCCTTCCACTACCCTGCTGGGACTCATTGCTTTCTCATCTTTATTCGAATTCATGGGCTCTCTGAGTCTCGGAAATCTAAGGGGTTTAGCCCATCGATCGTGACGCATCGAACGTCTGTTATTTGTTCACGGCGCCCGCTGCGCCGTCTCGCACCGGGGCCGCGGACTATGTCGACGTGTCCTCGAACATGCCGTGGTGTTTGATCCGCCCATCGCGCACGTGGACCACGCCGCGGGCGATGACATCGTGCGCCGCGCCTGCGCTGTCCAGCGACACCAGATCCGCGTGCGCACCGACGCCGATGTAGCCCTTAGCGGTCAGCCGCAGCAGGCGCGCCGGGTTTTGCGTGAACGCTGGCAGCGCGCGTTCCAGCGGCACGCCGCGGGCGACCACCTCGTTCAAGGTTTCCAGCAGCGCGCCGGATTCGCCCACGCCCATCTTGCAGACGTGGCCGTTGGCATCGAAGGTCGGCAGGCAGCCGCCAGCGTCGGAACTCACCGTGATGCGCTCGGCATGCGCGCCGCTGTCGAGATAGCGCAGCAGCGCATCGGCGGCGCTCCACGCGTCCTCGCCGTCTTCCACCGGAAACGCGGTGAGGTCGATCGTGCAGCCGCTGGCAGTGAGCGCCAGCGCCTCGTCGAACAAACCCTTGCGTCGGTTGACGTGTGTGGGGTGAAACACGCGCGGCGGCAGCTCGCTTTTTTCCAGCGTCTGGCGCACCAGGTCGAGCCCGCGCAGGCCGTCGCCCAGATGCAGATGGAGCACGCCGGCCTTGCCCGTCATCAGCCCGGCCACGTGCGCATCAGAGGCTAGCCGCATCAGCTCATCCAGCGTGGGCTGACTGGAGCGGTGATCGCTGATGGCCAACTCGCCGATGCCGATCAGGGCCTCGATAAACACCAGATCACCGCGCACGCTGCCGGTCAGCGTCTGCGGCGGCAGGTGGTAACCGCCGGTAAACGCCAGCGCGCTGAGGCCCTCCTCGCGCAGCGCGTAAACGGTGGCCAGCAGATCGCGCGGGCCGCGCGCCACGTCGTCGGTGCCGAGCAGGCCGACCACCGTGGTGATGCCGGCGCGGGTAAAGCGCGAAATGCCCTGCGGCGGCACGCGCGTGCGAAACCCGGCCTCGCCACCGCCGCCGGTAACATGAACGTGCGCGTCGATCAGGCCCGGGATCAGCCGGCGGCCTTCAAGGTCGATCGTGTCCGCCGATAGCGCAGCGGGCAAATCGGCAAGCTGCGCGCCCATCCATAGAATGCGTCCGCCGCCCAGCAGCAGATGCTGCAGGCCCAGCGGTTCGGGCGCATAGACCTGCGCGTTGCGGAGAAGCATGAGATTCATCCCCGCAGCGTGCCGACCCGTGAAGGTGGCGTCAAGCTGCGAATGGCCGCGCGGCGCGGATCGCCGGATCACCGCCCTCCACTCACGCCTGCATCGACCATTCACTCCGGAACAGAGACAATGCAAGGCTTGCCCCGCAAAAGAACGACAACCATGCCCGATATGTCCAGCACAACGGTTTCCGCCCAAGCCGGTCACGACAAGGCAGCCAAGCCCACGAAGCGGAAATCCCAGCATGGTGTGGGGCTACGGGTCATCGCCATCTACAAGGCGGTGAAGACCGTGGGCCTGATCCTGATCGCTATCGCCTCGTTTCATCTGTACAAGACGCAGAATTTCGACGGTCTGGTGCACTGGCTGGAGCACCTGTCGCTCGCCGACAGCAACGGGCTGCGCTGGAAGCTGGTGCAGCTGCTGGAGAACATGGGCCCGAACAAGTTTGTCGCCATCGGCCTGGTGGCGCTGGCCTATGCGGCGATTTTCGCCACTGAAGGCATCGGCCTGTGGCTGCACAAATACTGGGCCGAGTGGTTCACCGTATTCGCCACCGGTTCGCTGATCCCGGTCGAGCTTTATGAGGCTATTCACCACTTTACCTGGCTCAAGATCGCTGCTTTGGTAGCCAACGTGCTTATCGTGATCTATTTGATCCGCATCGCGCTGCAGTCGCGCAAAGAGATGAAGAACGAGGGTTGAGAAGCGTTCATTGTTTCGGCGCAGTCATGGTCATGCAGCGCCTCATAGTCCCATGCTTTCGAAGCGCATTCGCCGGTCACACCTCATGATGCATCGCCTCGGCCGGCAGCTCTCCGCTGTCGCGCCGCGGCATCAGCTCGACCGTGTACATCGCCGCCAGCACCAGCGTGCCGCCGACCAGCATGCGCCAGGTCAGCACGTCGCTGCCGAAGACCACGGCGAAGCCAGCGGCAAACACCGGCTCGGTGGTCATCACAATGGCCGCACGCGCCGCCGGCATATGCGACTGGGCCCAGGTCTGCATCAGCATCGCGCCGGCGCCAGCGACCAGCGCCATATACAGCACGGCAAACCATGCGGCGCGGTCCGGCGGCAGCGTCGGACCATGCGGCACCGTGGCGAGCAGGCAGACGACAGCGATAGCCACCATCTGCACGGCCGACATGCCGAACGCCTCGCCGCTGCGCGACCACTGGCCTAGTCCCACAATATGCAGGCCGTACATCAGCGCCGACGCCAGGGTCAGCCACACGCCCGAGTCGACCGACACGCCATTGAGCGACAGCAGCGCGAGTCCGGCCGTAGCGAGCAGAACCGCCAGCCACACCACGCCGGGCGTCCGATGGCGCAGCAGCACCGTGGCGAGGATCGGCGTGAACACCACATACATGCCGGTGACAAAGCCGCTGACGCTGGGCGAAATCAGCGATAGCCCCCAGGTCTGCAGCAGCTGGCCAACGCCGTAGACGACGCCAAGCAACAGCCCGCGCAAAACCTGCTGACGCCCCAAACGCAGGACGGAGCGGGCAAACAGCGCCAGCATCACGATGGCCGCCACCACAAAACGCACGGCCAGAAAATCTGCCACCGGCATGCGTGCGACCACGTCCTTGATCAGGAAAAACGTCGAGCCCCATACGGCGGTCATCGCCAGCAGGCCCAACGTGGCTAGGGTGGTGGTGGTGGAGCGGGCGTTGCTCATGTGTGTCTCGAAAACGGGAATGGTGAATCACCCACGCTGGTGCGGCGGTTGGCGGCTCGCGGAAGTCAGCACAAAAACCGGGGCTTGAACGCGCTACGGCTCCCTGTTCCCGGGTCCTTGTTCTGCGCCTTTCGCTTCCCGCTTTCCGCCTTTCCGGCTCAGCAGCTGCCCCGGCACCTTCAGCCAGTAATGCGTCCAGATCCCCAGCCACACGACGCCGGCGATAAGCGGGTTGCGCGCGGCCGGATCGTGCTTGCGAAACCAGCGCCACATGCCGTGGTGCTTGTTGCGGCTGACGAACACCGGGCGATGCGCGCTGGACGTGCCCTTGGCGTGGGTCACGCGCACATCGCCTGCGAGCAGCACCTGGTAACCCATGTCGCGCACGCGTCGGCAAAGGTCGAGATCTTCGCAGTGCAGAAAATAATCCTGATCGAAGCCGCCGACCCGGTTGAAAACCGCGCGCGGCATCAGCATTAGCGCGCCGGAAACGGCTTCGGCCTCGATCACTTCTTCGGGAATCTCTTCGGTAATGTTGACGCCCTCACCGGAGCGTCCAAACATCGTATTGACCGCGCGTCGTAACAGCGGATCGCGGCGCCACGACGCCGGATCGGGATGACCCTCTTCGTCGCACACTACCGCGCCGACCAGGCCGGCCTTCGGATTGCGTGCCAGCACGTTGAGCAGATCGCGCAGGTCATCCTCAAGCACGAGGCAGTCGGGGTTGAGCAGCAGCAGCGACTGGCCCCGCGCACGCGTCGCGCCGATATTCATTGCCGGGCCGAAGCCCAGATTGGCGCGGTTATAGATAACCGTAAGCCGCGGGTCACCCTGATACGCGCGCCCGATCGCCTGCGGCACACCGTCGTCGGAGCCGTTGTCGACCAGGATGACTTCCAGCGCCAGCGTCGTGTTGAGCAGGCGACGCACGCAGTCGCGCATCATCTGGCCGCTGTCAGCGGACACGACGATGACGCTGAGCACGGTCGCAAACGGCGAGCGAGAGGAGGCTGGACTATTCACGCAGCAAGTATGCTTTAGGTTGAGTGAAGGGAGAACCGGGTCGCGCGCCTGCGTCTTGCAAAGCGTGCGCGGCATCGTTGAATCGCATCAAGGCATCGCGTCATTTGGTCACGCGGTTTCGGTAATGCGTCATCCACATATACGCAGCATCCACCCACTTGGCTCAGCGACTCAGTCCTCGGCCGCCGCGTCGTCGCCCAGCACTGCGCGAAGTGCAAGCGGCATATCGCCGTGGCGGCGAATCAACCACGGCTGCTCGCGATACCAGCCGTCCAGCTGCCATCCGCGCAGCCGATGCAGCTTGCCGGTATCGCGATCGCGCAACACGATGCCGCGATCATTCGGCAGGCGCGCGGCAAACCAGCGTCCCGAAGGACTGAAAGCGGCCTGCGCGCCGACGCCATCGATGCGGGTGCCGTCATCGAAACAGTACGCGCCGTCGCGATGCACGACCCGACCGCCGTAGGGATCGTCGATACCTTCCGCAGCCCCGCACCAGCGCGGTGCCAGCAGTTCGATGATTTCCGCGGGCGGCCCAACGCGCGCGCGCGGCCATTCGGATGGCTCTGCGGCCGGCTGATTCAAAGCGCCGGCGTCGAGCTTGACCGCGCGGCGCGCATCGCGATCGAGCCACGCCTCAAGGCCAGCCAGCAAGGTATAGCCGACCAGCATGCCGAGCAGCGCAATGACCCACGCGAAGACGCCCCCGCCAAGCGCGCGCTGCAGCGCGAACAGAGCGCCAGGCAAGCCCCAGCCCAGGCCATGCCGCAGCAGCCAGCGATGCTCGGATGCCAGCCGGTGTTCCAACAGCAGCAGCACCGCAGCCAGCGCCAGCAGCAGCGGAAAATCGATCCACCATGGCGCCAGCGCCAGCGCAACGCCCCACGCGATCGTGCCGAGCCACAGCAACCGCGAAAGCGGTGGGCGCCGAGCCATGGCTCAACGCTGCCTTGCGCAAGGAAAAACGATCAGCCGCACCACACGCGGGCGTTGCGGAACATGCGCATCCACGGCGAATCTTCGCCCCAGCTTTCCGGATGCCAGCTCATCTGCACGCTGCGGAACACGCGCTCGGGATGCGGCATCAGAATCGTCACGCGGCCATCGGCGGCAGTGAAACCGGCCAGGCCGCCGGGCGAGCCGTTCGGGTTCAGCGGATAGTTCTCGGTCGGCTTGCCGCGGTTGTCAACGAAGCGCAACGCCGCATGCGCCTTGGCCGGGCTGCACGAGTTCGGAAAACTCACCCGGCCCTCACCGTGCGCCACCGCCACCGGAATGCGCGACCCGACCATGCCCTTGAAGAACAGGCTGGGCGAATCGAGGATTTCCAGCGTTGCCACGCGCGCCTCGTACTGCTCGGAGGCATTGCGCAGAAACTTCGGCCAGTGCTGCGCGCCGGGGATGATGTCCTTCAGCTGCGACATCATCTGGCAGCCGTTGCACACGCCCAGCGCGAACTTCGTCTCGTCGGCGAAAAACGCGGTGAACTGCGCCCGCAGCATGTCGTTGAACAGGATCGACGTGGCCCAGCCGCGGCCGGCACCGAGCACGTCGCCGTAAGAAAAGCCACCGCAGGCCGCCAGGCCGCGGAAGTCGGCCAGCTTGATCCGGCCGCTGGCCAGATCAGACATGTGCACGTCGACCGCATCGAAGCCCGCGCGGGTGAACGCCGCCGACATTTCCACCTGGCCGTTGACGCCCTGCTCGCGCAGCACGGCCACGCGTGGCCGCACGCCGCTGCCCTTGGACGCTGCGATGAACGGCGCGGCAATATTCTCGCTGGCGTTGAAGCCGAGCTTCGGCGTGATGCCGGGGTCGGCATCGTCGCGGCGCCAGTGACGTTCGGCGTCGGCGCTGGCCGGGTTGTCGCGCAGGCGCTGCATGGCGTAGCTGGTGTCGTTCCAGGCTTCGAACAGCGTGCTCCAGTTCCACTTGAACAGCGTGTCGCCGCCCAGAAAAAACTTGATGCCGAGCTTTTCCTTTGGCCGTCCAATCCGGTGACTGATGGCGGCCAAACCGTGCTTGACCAGCAGAGCCTCGAACGGCTCGCGGTTGGCCTCCGCTACCTGCAGGATCGCGCCCAGCTCCTCGTTGAACAGGCCGCGCAGGGTCGCCTCGGCCCAGCCGTCCATATGGATTTCCAGACCGCAGTGGCCGGCAA
>CAIKJM010000482.1 GCA_903827735.1 uncultured Rhodanobacter sp.
AATATGTTCCCGCGCAGCCCACGGCTCACGTTCGACGAGGCCTGCACGATCGCCTGATGGCGCAGTGCCACTACACCGTTCTGAAATCGTCCTTTCAAGCTCTCACCTTTCCCAGGAGATACCTCATGCGCACTCTTCGTTTTCTCGCCATCGCCGGTTTGCTCGGCGCCGCTGCCTCCTCGGTTCAGGCCGCGCCGGTCACTTACCAGCTGGACCCCGGTCACACGATGGTGCTGTTCACCTGGAACCATTTCGGCTTTTCCAACCCGACCGCCAATCTGCCGCTAGGCAGCGGTACCCTGGTATACGACGAAAAGCAGCCGTCCAAATCCACCGTGGAAGTGACCCTACCGCTGGCCAATCTGGATACCCACGTCAGCGCGCTCGACGAGCACTTGAAAAAGCCGGATTTCTTCGATGCCGCCAAATATCCGGACGTGACCTTCAAGAGCACCAAGGTGCAGCCGCTCGGCGGCGACAAGTTCAAGGTGACTGGTGACCTGACCGTGCACGGCGTGACCAAGTCAGTCGTGCTGGACGCCAAGCTCAACAAGGTCGGCGAGCATCCGATGAAGAAGGTGCAGGCGATCGGCTTCGACGCCACCGGTACGCTGAAGCGCTCGGATTTCGGCGTGGCGGCTTATGTGCCCAACGTCAGCGACGAGATTAAGATCCACATCACCACCGAAGGCGCGGTAGCCCCGGCCGGCGCGGCCAAGTAAGCCGACAACTCTCCGCGTTTGTTGCCTCCAACCCGCGCCGGCAACGGCGCGGGTTTTCTATGTCTGGCGCACGGTCCGTCCGGCGCAGGTGCCGAGCCTGCTACCATTCTCCTCTTGTCAGATCGTTCGGAGTTCATCATGTCGCGCCCCGTTTCTGCCGTGCCGCTGGTGCCGGCCAATGCCGAAAATCGTTACGAAGTGACACGCGCGGACCTGCCGCTCTCCTGCCCGATGCCCGGCATGGAACTGTGGAATTCTCACCCCAAGGTTTATCTGCCTATCGTGGGCGACGATGGTGAGTCCGTCTGTGCCTATTGCGGCGCCAAATACGTGCTGCGCGACTGACCGCGGGCATCGCCTCTCGGCACCTGGCGGCACCGTTTTTGCATCACTCATTGGATGAAAGTCATTAGTCCAGAGCTCGCGCCAAGCGCCGTGGTACCGGCTAGACGCCTTACCGTGGTCCAGCTGATTCCCCGGCTTCATGCGGGTGGTGCCGAGCGATCGACTCTGGAAATCGCGCGCGCGCTGGTACAAGCGGGTCACCGCTCGGTCGTTATCTCCGCGGGCGGTCGAATGGTGGAGCAGCTGCAGGCCGAAGGCAGCGAGCACATCACGCTCGACGTCGCGCGCAAGTCGCTGCTGACCCTGAGTCGACTGGGCCAGCTTCGGCGCCTGCTGCGGGACATCCGGCCCGACATCGTGCATGCGCGCTCGCGGCTGCCGGCGTGGCTGGGCTGGTGGGCGATGAAGAGCCTCACGCCGCGGCCGCATTTCGTCACCACCGTACACGGACTCAATTCGCCCGGACGCTACAGTGCGATTCTGCTGCGTGGTGAAAAAGTGATCGCGGTGTCGCAGACCCTTAGGGACTACGTGCTCAGCCACTACCGCTGGCTTGAGTCGAGCCGCGTTCGTGTGATTCCACGCGGGATCGATGCTGCGGCGTTTCCCTACGGTCATCGGCCGGACGACGGCTGGACGAAGGCATTTTTCACCGAGTACCCTGCGCTGTCCGGCGCGCCGCTCCTCACGCTTCCGGCTCGCGGCACTCGCCTGAAAGGTCATCACGACGCGATCGAACTGCTCGCCGATCTTAAGCGCCGAGACATCGAGGCCCGTCTGCTGCTGCTCGGCGTCGTGGAGCCGGGGCGAGAGGATTATCTGGCCGAACTGCAGGAGCTGATCCGCGTACGCGGCGTCACCTCGCAAGTGGTGCTGACGCCATCACGCGGCGACGTGCGCGACATCTATGCGATATCCACGCTGGTGCTTCAGCTGTCCAACAAGCCCGAATCGTTCGGTCGTACGGTGATCGAGGCGCTGTCGCTTTGTCGGCCGGTGCTTGGTTATGCGCACGGTGGCGTCGGCGAACTGCTGGCCGAACTGTATCCGGCCGGGCGGGTTCCACCCGGTGACCGCGAAAAACTGGTGGACCGTGCAGCGGAACTGCTGCGCGTGGCGCCGCCGATCGCTCCGCTGCAAAGTTACCGACTGGCCGACATGCAGCAGGCCACGCTGGCGCTATACGCGGAAGTCGCCGGCAGCTGAGTTCGGTCTGCGGAACACTCGCTCGCCTACAATGCGCCATTGTCCTCAACACGGCAGGCGGCATGATTCCCATTGGCTCCACGCTTAAAGCCGCGCTGCGCTTGCCGCTGCTGCCGTTCTGGCTGGTGATCGCGCTGTTGCCGGTGGGGCGCAGTTCGGAGCTCGGCACGGTGCTTTGCCTGCTTGGCGTGATCATGCTTTTCGCGCGGTATCCTCATGCGTTGAGCGAGAATCCGGGCGCGCGTTTGCTGTTGTGGCTGCTGGCGGCCTATATCGGCGCAGCGTTGATATCGGCCGTCGATTCCGTCGTCCCTGGAAAAAGCTGGGGAACAGTGGCAGCTATCCTGCGATACGTTCCACTTGGTCTTTACGCCTGCTTCGCGATGCGCCGTCCTGAAAAGCTGCAGATGCTGTTCGACGGCGTGGCGCTGGTGGTCGCGTTCTGGGCTGTCGATGCCTGGGTTCAAGCTTTCACAGGCTGGAGTCTGGGTGGACATGCGGAGGCCGAGCGCATTTCCGGCATCTTCGGCGCCGCCAATCTCAAGCTGGGACCAACGCTGGCGGTGTTGTCGCCGTTTGTGCTTTGGTCCGCGTCGCGGCGATGGGGTTTGCCTGGTCTGCTGCTGTCTTTCGGTCTTTTGCTGGGGCCAGTGCTATTGGCCGGGTCGCGCGCGGCGTGGGTTTGCTACGCCCTGGTCGCGATCGCTTTCGTCTGGCGTGAGGCTAGGACGCCGGCACGATTTATCGGTTTCGGCGTGATCGTTGTTATCGCGCTTGCGCTCGCTGGTGGTATCGCGTGGAAAACATCCGAACGTTTCCATAGCCGCATGGAACGCACTCTGATTGCGCTGCGTGGAGACCCGCAATCGTTGGATACAGCAATGAGCGGTCGGCTGGATATCTGGCATACCAGCGCCGAAATGATCGCGGCGCATCCGATCACCGGCGTGGGCGCGCGCGGCTTTCGTTATGCCTATCCGCATTTCGCGCCGGCAAGCGACCACTTTGTGGTGGACGAGTCGTGCGGCGAGGGCGAAGGCGCCTGTCATCCGCACCAACTCGTACTGGAGATACTTTGTGAAACCGGTGCCATCGGGTTGCTGCTCTGGCTTGCCGGCGCCTTCTTGGCAGTTCGCGCCTGGCGAAGCGCGGGGCTGGCGGCGCGCGCGCGGGCGTTTCCCGCGACGGTGGCGATCAGCGCAATGCTGTTTCCTCTAAATACCCATTTGGCCTTCTATTCGGCGTGGTGGGGATTGCTGTTTGGCTGGTTGCTTGGCCTATGGTGCGCATCGATGTTTGTTGAAACGGCCTCGGATGAAAGTGATGCCGATGGAGCGATCAGTCATGTCGCGTGAGCCGCTGTCGGTCGTCGTGATCACATTCAACAACGCCGATACGCTCGACGACTGCCTGCGCCAAGTCGACTGGGCAGACGAACTCGTCGTGCTCGACTCCGGTTCCACCGACGGCACGACCGGCATCGCCGCAGCGCACGGCGCCCGCGTGTTCGAACATCCTTTCGACGATTACGGCCCGCAGAAGCAGCGCGCTTATGACATGGCCAGTCACGACTGGATACTCAATCTGGATGCCGATGAAATTCTTTCGCCGGGTACGCGCGAAATTATCGAAGCGGCTTTAGTTGCACCGCGTCACGCCGGCTTTCGCCTTCCGCGCCGTGAACGCATGTTCTGGACCGTGCAGCACCGATTGAGCTGGCGAAACGGACACCTGCGCCTTTTCGATCGGCGCCGTGGCGGCATGAACGATGTCGAGGTGCATGCCGCGGTCGAAGTTCGCGGACCGGTAAAGACGCTCCACCGCGCCGACTTCGTCAACAACGGCGACAGCGACATCGCCACGCGGATAGAAAAGATCAACCGTTACACCACCGGCATGGTCGCGCACAAACTGCGCAAACGTCAGCGTTTCACCGGGCTACGCATGGTGTTCTATCCGCCGGTCTTTTTTCTGCGACAGTACATCGGCAAACGCTATTTTATGAACGGCTGGGCAGGGTTTATCGCCAGCGTCACGGGCGCGTTCTACGCGTTCTTGAAGTACGCGAAGCTCCACGAGGCCCGAAGAGCCGATTTGCGCAAGCAGGATCAGGGTCGACAAGACTAATAATTTTTCTGTTATTAAGCTGATGTTCATATATCAGTGATGGGTGCTTCGCCCAACCTCCTGTGACCCATTGGCAAAAACTTGCGATCCGAGCGTCGAACGCTAGGCGCAGCGGTAGCTTTCACGCTCGATGTTTGCAAAGTCTCAGGAAAACTTGAGATACGGCCGCACACACGCACTCCAGGCTGTTCACTCTAACTGGATGAAATTTATGGTGAAAAATAAATTCGCGCCGATAGAGCTTAAAGTTTGATGAATACCATTGCGACCATCACTCTGGCGTTGCACACTCAGACGGACTCAGGCAAGGGGACAGAAAAATTTTCCGCAAAGTTTGGACGTCCCTGCGCTTTGACTTTGAGGCCTAGGGAACCGCGATCATGCTGAGAGCTTTGACGCAGGGAGCGCCACTGCGGGAGTTGCAAATTTTGCATTTAAGCGGCGGCTGTTGTGACGCGACAGTCGATTCGTGGATGTTTGATGCGCGTCGGAACGCAAGTGGCTACTCAGACATACTGAATTGCTGAGATGCATGCCGTGGCACACATGCGGGGATGTTTGCAATTGAAAGTGATTCGGCGAGTGCGCCAAAAAATTCTTTGATCAGCTTACATTACAGATAGGGAGCTACAACCATGAAACCAGGGTATCTAATTCTCAGTACGTCCATCGCTGCCGCGCTCTCAGGCGCCACCGCAGTCGCGCAACCGACTCTCGCTTCGAACACGTCGGAGGCCGCGCGCGTAACGCAAACGGTCGATAGCAACGTCGTTTCAACGATCCAAAAGAGTCATCTTCGGTTTGTCGACAGGAAAGCGCCTGCTGACACGTTAGCTGCGTCAACTCCAATGAACCATATGCAGCTGGTTCTAAAACGCAGCGCGGCCCGACAGGCGGCGCTCGATAGCCTGATCGCAGATCAGCATGATCCGAAGTCACCGCGTTTTCGTCAGTGGCTGACGCCGAAGCAGTTCGGTGATAACTACGGTGTGGCTGATAGCGACATTGCCGCCGTGAAGTCTTGGCTGGTCTCGCAGGGTTTCACGGTCAACAACGTCTATCCCAACAAAATGCAGATCGATTTCAGTGGCACTGCGGGCAAGGTTGGTCAGGCGTTTCATACGCAGGTGAATCATTACAAGCTCAAAGACGGTTCCACGCACGTCGCTAATGCGGGGGACATTACGATTCCGCGCGCTCTCAGCGCTGTAGTGACCGGTGTTTCCGGGTTGAATAGTTTCCACCCGATTGCCTTGCATAAATCCTCCAAGCTGGCGAAATGGGACACTGGCAAGAAAGGCTTCGTAAAAAGCGCTGTTAAAACGGGTAGCAAAGGTCAGGCAATCAACTTCCCGAACCCAAACAACCAGTCGGGAATTGTTAGGGGCCTAGTTCCGAACGATATGGCGACCATCTACGGCGTGCGTACGATTCGCGCCAATGGTTTGACGGGCGCTGGTATTACCATCGCAGTGGTAGAAGCACAAAGCATGCAAGAGGGTGATTGGACGAACTTCGTTAGCACGTTCAATCTTGGCCAGTTCAATGGCACGTTTACTCAGGGCCAGCCAACCGGTCCTGCGACCTGTGACAACCCAGATCCCGAAGGCACGGCGGACGACGGCGAGACCTTGCTCGACGCTGAATGGTCAACTGCAATAGCGCCCGGTGCCAGTATCGTAGTCGCCAGCTGTTCGGACACAGATCAAACCAATTTCTTCGGTGGCGTTTACGCCGCTGCAACGAACGTCATTAATGGCAGTACTTTGCCTAACGTGATCAGTGCTAGTTACGGATTTGGCGAACAGTTCACGGATTCCGCCAGCAAAACAATGATCGATGCAATGTGGGCTCAGGCCGACGCCGAGGGGATATCGGTATTCGTCTCAACGGGCGACTCTGGATCTAATCCTAGTTTCAACGGCAGCTTGATCAACGGCTACTACGGAAATACGGCGGTAGACGCGAACTCGTTTGCGACCTCGCCCAATGTGACCGGCGTAGGCGGCACTGATGTGGCTTTTCAGCTTCCTGATGGACGCACGATGCGTGTACAGATC